>JBGSNW010000269.1:0-4436 GCA_041739435.1 Burkholderiaceae bacterium | reverse complement strand
GCGCAGCTGGCGCTTCGCGGGCGCATCACCATCCGCCGCCCGAGCGCCGATGGCGGCGGCGCGGGGTACATGGTGGAGGCGATCGACTGGTTCAGCGCCACCGTGCCCGTGCCACAGGTGCCGGTCAATCAGGACGGCGAGGTCGCGCAGTTTGCACTGCTCGACCGTGACGAACTCCAGCGCCGCCTGCAGCAGGGGGCGTTCACGCTCGAGGCTTCGCTGATCCTGGCGGCCTGGCTGGGGGATGGCTGACGCGCCCGAGTTGGTGTTGTCTGCGGACTTGCGGGCCGCGCGGGTGCATCACAACCGCCGGGCCAGAGGGTCAGTCGTCCAGCTTGCCCAGCCGCGAGGCGCGCAGCCGGTTGGGCGCCAGTGCCCCGGCCGAATCCAGGATGGGGTAGGCGATGGAGCAGATGTGCGAGTTGATGCGCTTCAAGTCGCTGATGAGGTCGATGTGCAGCGAACTGGTTTCCATGCTTTGCAGCGTGTTGTCGCTCAGGCGGTCCAGGTGGGCCGCGGCATAGGCGTGTTCCAGGTCGCGGAAACGTGCTTTTTCTTCCAGCAGCTTTTGGGCGTCGCGCACGTTGCCGTTCAAGAACACGCTCATGCCCAGCCGCAGGTTGTCGATCAGCCGGGCATGCAGCTCTGCTATTTCGGCCATGCCGGCGTCGGAGAAACTGCGGCTCTTGCGGATCTTCTTGTCTTCGATGTCGATCAGCACGCGCTCGATGATGTCGCCAATCTGCTCCATGTTGATGGTGAAGCTGATGATGTCGGTCCAGCGACGGCTTTCGGCCTCGCCCAGCGCCTCGCGCGAAATTTTGGTCAGGTAGTACTTGATGGACGAATACAGCTCGTCCACGGCGTCGTCCATCTTGCGAAGGTCCAGCGCCAGTTGCAGGTCGTCGTTGCGGATCACGACGAGAATGCCGCGCAACATGGTTTCGACCACGTCGGCCTGGTGCAGCGCCTCGCGCGCGGCGCACGAAATCGCCAGGGAGGGCGTGGCCAGCGCGGACGGGTCCAGATGGCGCGGACGTTCCCGGCCCTGGTTTTGTGGCACGCTGGGCAGCAGCCGCTCGACCCATCGCGCCACCATGCCGGTGCAGCCGATGAACACCACCCCCACCACCAGGTTGAAGGTCAGGTGGTACAGCACCACGGTCAGCGCCGCGCTGCCCACAAAAGGCAGCACGTGATGAACCCAGAGCCCCACAAAGGGTGCGGCCATGGCCAGGCCCATCACCTTGAACAGGAAGTTGCCCACCGGCACTTGTCGCACCTCGATGGCCGAGCGGGCCGTGGTGAGCATGGCCAGCAGGCCGCTGCCCAGGTTGGCGCCCAGCACCAGGCCCAGCGCCACGTCCAGCGGGATCACCTGCGAGGCCGCCAGTGTGGCCGTCAGCAGCACGATGGCCAGGCTGGAATACGACACCACGGCCAGCACGGCACCCACCGTGACTTCCAGCAGCAGGTCGCTGCTCAGGCTGGCGAGCATGGCCTTGACCGCCGGTGACTGGATGAGGATGGCTGTGGATTCGCTCACCAGCCGCAGCGCCAGCAGCATCAACCCCAGGCCGATCAGCACGCGGCCAATGCGGCCCGCGGTGCTGGACTGGCTGGTGATGAACAGCACCACGCCGACAAAAATCAGCAGGGGCGAAAGCCACGACAGATCAAACGAAAACACCACCGTCATCAGGCTGGTGCCGATGTCGGCGCCGAGCATGACCGCCAGCGCCGCGGGCAGGGCAATCAAACCCTGCCCCACGAAGGACGAGGTGATCAGCGCCGTGGCGGTGCTGGACTGCACCAGCGCCGTCACCCCAATGCCCGACAGCGCCGCGGTGATGCGGTTGCTGACGCTGCGCGCCAGCAATTGCCGCAGGTTGGCCCCGAACACCCGCAAGATGCCGGTTCGCACCAACTGCGTGCCCCACACCAACAGGGCAATGGCGGCGAGCAGGTTCAGCAGGTGTTTCATGAGGGGGTCAACGGCCGCGCCGCACGCGCAGCAACTCGTCCAGAATCAGGCAGGCAGCGCCAATGGTAATCCCGCTGTCGGCAATGTTGAAGGCCGGGAAATGCCAGCCCGCCCAGTGGAAATCCAGAAAATCCACCACGTAGCCGTGCATCATGCGGTCGACCACGTTGCCCACCGCGCCGCCCAGAATGCAGGCCAGCGCAAATGAAAACAGTTTTTGCCCGGCGTGTGCCTTGAGCATCCACAGAATGACCAGCGTGGCCACCACGCCAATGCCGGTGAAAAACCAGCGCTGCCAGCCGCTGGCGCCCGCCAGGAACGAAAACGCCGCGCCCGGGTTGTGCGCCCGCACGATGTTGAAAAAGCCGGTGACCACGGTGCTGTCGCCCAGCCGGTAGTGGTCCAGGATCAACATTTTGGTGAGTTGGTCGGCGATCAGGATGACGAGCGCGAGTGCCAGCCACGGCAGCATGCGGCCCGAAGACGTCCGGGCCATCAGGCGTGCACCCTCGGTTCGCCATCGCCAAACAGGTTGGTGGTGCATCGGCCACAGATCGTGGGGTGGGCGGGGTCGTGTCCGACGTCGTCACGGTAATGCCAGCAGCGCTCGCATTTGGTGGCGGCACTAGGGGTTGTCTTGATTTTCATGGTGTCTCCAGCTACTAAGTTTATAGCGGAAGTGATGAACACGAACTTGAGGTCGTCGCCCAGGCTGGCCAGCAATGCGTGGTCGTCGGCCGCCACCGTCAGTGCCACGTTGGCCTGCAGCGACGAGCCCACCTTGCCTTCGGCGCGCAGCGCCTCGATGTCCTTGTTGACGGCGTCGCGCACCTCGCGGATGCGGGTCCATTTGGCCAGCAGCGCCGCGTCGGGTGCGTCCAGACGGGCATAGGTTTCCAGGAAGATCGATTCAGAACTGCCCACGATTTTCCACGCCTCTTCGGCGGTGAAGCTCAGGAACGGCGCCATCCAGCGCAGCATGGCCTGGGTGATGGCGTACAGCGCGGTTTGCGCGCTGCGTCGCGCCAGCGATTGGGGGGCCGTGGTGTAGAGCCGGTCTTTCAGGATGTCGAGGTAGAACGCGCCCAGGTCTTCCGAGCAGTACACCTGCAGTTTGGCCACCACGGGGTGGAACTCGTACACCTCGTAATGCGCCAGCACCTCGGCCTGGAACTGCGCGGCGCGGGCCAGCGCGTAACGGTCGATTTCGAGCATCTGGCCGACCGGGACCATATCCTTGACGGGGTCGAAGTCGCTGGTGTTGGCCAGCAGGAAGCGCAGGGTGTTGCGGATGCGGCGGTAGGCGTCGACGACGCGGGCGAGAATCTTGTCGTCGCCGGCGATGTCGCCCGAATAGTCGGACGCCGCCACCCACAGGCGAATGGTCTCGGCACCCAGCTTCTGGCTGGTTTCCTGCGGGTCCACGCCGTTGCCCAGCGACTTGCTCATCTTGCGGCCCTGGCTGTCCACGGTGAAACCATGGGTCAGCAGGCCCTTGTAGGGTGCGCGGCCGTACATCGCGCAGGCGGTCAGCAGCGAGCTGTGGAACCAGCCGCGGTGCTGGTCGTGGCCTTCGAGGTACAGGTCGGCTTCGGGCCCGCTCTCATGGCCGCTGCCCGGGTGGCTGCCCTTGAGCACGGTGGTGTGGGTGGTGCCGGAGTCGAACCACACTTCGAGGATGTCGCTGCTCTTGGTGTAGTGGGGGGCGTCCTGCGCGCCAAGGATGGATTCGGTGCTGGCCTTGCTCCAGGCTTCGATGCCGCCCTTCTCCACGATGCCCGCCGCCACGTCGAGGATTTCGAGCGTGCGCGGGTGCAGTTCGCCCGAGTCCTTGTGCAGGAACAGCGGCAGCGGCACGCCCCAGCTGCGCTGGCGGCTGATGCACCAGTCGGGCCGCCCGGCGATCATGTCGCGCAGGCGGGCCTTGCCGTTCTCGGGGAAGAAACTGGTTTGTTCGATCGCGTCGAGTGCCAGTTGGCGCAATGTCCTGGGCGCCTTGTCGGTGGTGAACACGCCAGCGCCTTCGTCCATGCGGATGAACCACTGCGCGGCGGCGCGGTAGATCACCGGCGTCTTGTGGCGCCAGCAGTGGGGGTAGCTGTGGGTGATGTCGTGCGTGGCAAACAGGCGCCCGGCGCTGCGAAGCGTCTCGATGATCCGGGGCACGGCCTTCCAGATGTTGAGGCCACCGAACAGGGGAAAGTCGGCCGCGTAGCTGCCGTTGCCCTGCACCGGGTTCAGGATGTCGTCGTAGGCGATGCCATGGGCCACACACGAATTGAAATCGTCCACGCCGTAGGCGGGCGAGGAATGCACCAGGCCCGTGCCGTCGTCGGCGGTGGCGTAGTCGGCCAGGTACACCGGGCTGAAGCGCCGGTAGCCGTGATTTCCGTCGGCATCCGGGACGTCGTAGAGCGGGTGCATGAAGTTGATCAGGCCCAGCTTTTCGCCC
>JBGSNW010000244.1:0-3499 GCA_041739435.1 Burkholderiaceae bacterium | reverse complement strand
CTGGGCGGCGCCGTGAATGGCGCTGGCGGCTCGGTCACGGCGGCCCAGGCCGTGGTCGATGAAATCCGCGCCCTGGGCGGACAGGCACTGGCCAATGGCGCATCGGTGACGGATGCCGCGGCGGTGCAGGGCATGGTGCAGCAGGCCGTTGACGCATGGGGTCGCGTGGACATTCTGGTCAACAACGCCGGTATTTTGCGCGACAAGAGTTTTGCCAAGATGGACCTGGCCGATTTCCGGCTGGTGATGGAGGTGCACGTGATGGGCGCCGTGCATTGCACGCAGGCGGTCTGGCCGCACATGGTGGCGCAGAAGCACGGTCGCATCGTGATGACCACCTCGTCGTCGGGCCTGTACGGCAATTTCGGCCAGGCCAACTACGGCGCGGCCAAGATGGCACTGGTGGGACTGATGCAGACGCTCTCCATCGAGGGCCTGAAGCACGACATCCGTGTCAACTGCCTGGCCCCCACGGCCGCCACCCGCATGACCGAAGGCCTGATGCCTGAAGACGTGCTGCGCGCCCTGCGTCCCGAGGCGGTGGTGCCCGCCATGCTGGTGCTGGCCTCGCAGGACGCGCCCAACCGCGTCATCCTGTGCGCCGGGGCCGGCACGTTCGAGGCCGCGCACATCACGCTCACGCAAGGTGTGCACCTGGGGCTGGACGCGCAGACGCCGGAACGCCTCGCGGCCCGCCTGGCCGAGGTGACCGGACGATCCGGTGAGTCCGTGCCACAAAGTGGCAGTGAACAGGGGGCCAATGAGGTCGGCAAGGCCATGGCGCATCGGAATCAGGGCTGACGCGCAATCCCCCTGGGGCGGGAACGGGCGGGCGCGGGTTGTCCGGCTTCGGGCGCGTTTCAAAACCGTGTGGTACCTTCGACCCCAATCAGCTTTTTTCCAGTCCCATTCATGAGCAGTTTGAAATCGCGCCTGGACGCCATCGCACCGGCCACGCTGCAGGGCATGCGCCGCGGCATCGAGAAGGAAAGCCTGCGCACGCTGGCGGCCGGGGGTCTGGCACTGACCCCACATCCCGTGGCGCTGGGGTCGGCGCTCACGCATCCGCACATCACGACCGACTACAGCGAATCGCAGCTTGAACTCATCACGGGCGTGCATGCCGACGTCGATTCTTGCATTGCCGAGCTCACCCGCATTCACCAGTTCACGGTTCGAGCCCTGCAAGATCACGGCGACGAGATGATGTGGGTGTCCAGCATGCCCTGCGGCCTTCCGACGGATGAGACCATCCCGCTGGCACGTTATGGTTCGTCCAACGTGGGCCGCGCCAAGAGCGTCTATCGCATGGGGCTGGGCCACCGCTATGGTCGGCGCATGCAGACGATCTCGGGCATTCACTACAACTGGTCCTTGCCGGGCTTGTCGAACGACGACTATTTCGGCTTGATCCGCAATTTTCGCCGGCACGCCTTCCTGCTGCTGTACCTGTATGGTGCGTCGCCCGCGGTGTGTACCAGTTTTGTCGCCGGGCGGCAGCATGAACTGCAACCCTTGTCCGACCACACGTTGCACATGCCCCATGGAACCTCATTGCGCATGGGGCGGCTGGGCTACCAGAGTGATGCGCAGGCGTCGCTGCACGTCAGCTACAACGGGCTTGAAGGCTACGCGGCCTCGCTGCAGGATGCGCTGACACAACCCTACCCCGCGTACACCCAGCTTGGGATCCTCAACCCCGGCGGCGATTACAACCAGCTGGCCACCACGCTGCTGCAGATCGAAAACGAGTTTTACGGCACCATCCGCCCCAAGCGCGTGACGCTGCCGGGCGAGCGCCCGCTGCATGCGTTGCGCGAACGTGGGGTGGAATACATCGAAGTGCGGTGCATGGACCTGGATCCGTTCGTGCCGGTGGGCATCACGGAGCAGACCTGCCGTTTCCTGGATGTGTTCCTGATGCAGTGCCTGCTGGCTGACAGCCCGCCAGACACGCCGCAGGAAATTGCCGAACTCGCACGCAACCAGCACCGGGTGGCCGCGCGCGGCCGCGAGCCCGGCCTCACGCTGGAGCGCCATGGGGAAGAAACGCCGTTGCTGAAATGGGGCGCGTCCCTATTGGACGAGATGAGCCCCATCGCGAGTGCCATGGACGCCACACACGGTGGGCGCCTGTACCAGACGGCGGTCGAAAGCGCGGTGCGGGCGATGCACGAACCGCACGCGTTGCCATCGGCGCGTGTTCTGGCCGGCATGGCGCGGGATCACGGCAATTCGTTCATCCACTTCACGCGCGCGCACGCGCAATTGGCCCGCGACGCACTGCTGGCGCTGCCCTATGCGCCGACACTGCAGGCGAAGTTCGAAGAAATGGCCCGTGTGTCGCTCGATGCCCAGAAGGCCATCGAAGCGGCCGATACCATGCCGTTTGAACAATACCGCCAGCAATACGTGGCGCCACAGCGGCTGGAAGTCTCGGGCAGACGTCCACGTTGACACGGTTCCGCAACGGCCTCATACGGTTTTGCATTCAAGCGTGGAACAAGGCGAACCAACGCAGTCATACGTTTGAAGACGAAACCGTATCAGGTGCCGCGTCCGAACCCCAGCATCAGGTTGTCAGCCGGCATGGCAACGCGCTCGCGCAGTCGCAGACCAGCCTCGACCGCCGTGGCAACAACGTCTTCGCGGCGCCGAATGCCCCAGGCCGGGTTGCGCTGGCGCAGGCTCTGGTCGAAGGCGAGATTGCCGTCGGCGGTGGAAACCTCGTCTTCCAGAAACGGACCGTAGACGATCAGCATGCCTTCGGGGGTGAGATGCCTTGCCGCGCCCTGCATCAGTCCCGCGCAGGTGGCCCAGGGTGAGATGTGCAGCATGTTGGCGCAGTAAATGAGGTCGAACGCGCGAGCCCCCAGCGGCCATGCGGTCGCGGTGACGTCCAGCACCTTGGGGGTCAACACCCCGGCCGCGTCGGCCTCGGCGCTCCAGGTGGCGATGGACTCAAAACCCTTGTCGCTGCGGTCGGTGGGCTGCCACGTCCAGCCCGGCAGACCGGTCGCGAACCATGCGGCGTGCTGGCCGGTGCCACTGGCAATTTCAAGTGCCGCGCCGCGCGGTGGCAGCAGGCGCAGCAGCACTTCCAGGATGGGCTGTTTGTTGCGATCGGCAGGGGGGCTGAACTGGGTGGCGGACATGGCGCGATGGTAGGCCCAAGTGCCTCCATCTGCACGGCCTGCGATGCGCGGCACAATCCAGCCACTCCGTCGTCGACTTCAGCGCACAAGGAAAGAACCCCGCATGGCCATCCAGTGGTTTCCCGGTCACATGCATCTGACCAAGAAGGCCATCGCCGAACGCATTCGCCAGACCGATGTGGTGATCGAACTGCTGGACGCGCGCCTGCCCGGCTCCAGCGCCAACCCGATGCTGGCCGACCTCACGGCTGGCAAGCCCGCGCTCAAGGTGCTCAACAAGCAGGACCTGGCCGACCCCGGGCGCACCGCGCAATGGCTGGCGCACTACAACGCGCAGCCGACCA
>JBGSNW010000185.1:0-3097 GCA_041739435.1 Burkholderiaceae bacterium | reverse complement strand
GCAGTTGGTCCTGCCGCCCCTGGAGGCGGGCAGCGACGCCACCGGCCGCGTTCTCGGGGCCTTGCATGCGGTGGCGCGCAGCCTGGGCGGCATCGTGGCCGGAATCCGGGCTTCGGCGCAGGAAATCAGCACGGCTTCGGTACAGATTGCGTCGGGCAGCCAGGATTTGTCCAGCCGGACCGAAACCCAGGCCGCCAATCTGCAGCAAACGGCGGCCTCCATGGGCGAAATCAGCACCCGCGTCAACGCCAATCTGACCACGGCGCGCGAGGCCGTGCAGTTGGCGACGGCCGCCCGCGATGTGGCCGAGCGGGGCGGCAAGATGGTGACCGACGTGGTGCAGACGATGGGGCAGATTTCCAGCAATTCGAGCCGGATCGCCGACATCATCGGCGTGATCGACAGCATTGCCTTTCAGACCAACATCCTGGCCTTGAACGCGGCGGTGGAGGCTGCCCGCGCTGGCGAACAGGGGCGCGGTTTTGCCGTGGTGGCCAATGAAGTGCGCAGTCTGGCGGGACGCAGCGCCGAAGCGGCGCGGGAAGTCCGCAGCCTGATCGGTGCCAGCGTGGAGACCGTGCAAACGGGCACCCGCCAGGTGGACGCGGCCGGGACCACCATGAAGGACATCGTCACGCAGGTCCAGCAGGTGACGGATTTGCTTTCGCAAATCAGTTCGGCGGCCCATGCGCAGACGGCGGGCATCGAGCAAGTCAGCCAGGCCGTCCATCACCTGGACGAAATGACGCAGCAAAATGCCGCGCTGGTGGAGGAATCCACCGCCGCGGCCGAAGGGCTCAAGGCCCAGGCCACCGGCCTGGTGCGCGAAGTCAGCGTTTTTGACATCGGGACGACGGTCGCGGTGCCCGCCTGACCGGCGTGCGGGGCTCTGCGGGGGCGCAAGGCGGGATAATCGGGGCTGACATCCCGGCCCCGCCTTTTTTTGCAAGCGCACAGCACCGCCCACCGATGACCACCACCGTTCACACCTCCTCCATTCACAGCCTTCCCCTGCTGGCCCGCGGCAAGGTGCGCGACAACTACGCCGTCGGGGACGACCGCATCCTCATGGTGGCCAGTGACCGCATCAGCGCGTTCGACGTCATCATGGGCGAGCCGATTCCCGGCAAGGGCGCGCTGCTCACGCAGATGGCGCTGTTCTGGTTCGACAAGCTGGGCCCCAGGGGCCTGAACCTGTGCCCGATCCACCTGACGGGCGAGGCGCCTGAAAGTGTGGTCGCGCCCGATGAGGTGCCGCAGGTGGCCGGCCGCTCGATGCTGGTCAAGCGCCTCACCCCGATCCCGGTGGAGGCCGTGGTGCGCGGCTACCTGGCGGGCAGCGGCTGGAAGGAATACCAGGAAAGCCGCTCGGTCTGCGGCGTCAGACTGCCCGAGGGCCTGCAAAACGCCAGCAAGCTGCCCGAGCCCATCTACACCCCCGCGGCCAAGGCGGCGATGGGCGAACACGACGAGAACATCACCTTCGAGCGCACGGTCGAGATGATCGGCGCCGATCTGGCCGCGCGCATCCGCGACATCAGCATCGCCATTTACAAGGCGGCGGCCGACTTTGCCGCCACCAAGGGCATCCTCATTGCCGACACCAAATTCGAGTTCGGCCTGGACCGCGACGGCACCCTGGTGCTGATGGACGAAGTGCTCACGCCCGACTCCTCGCGCTACTGGCCGGCCGAGAGCCACGTGGAGGGCGCCAACCCGCCGAGCTACGACAAGCAGTTCCTGCGCGACTGGCTCGAATCCGTGCGCATCAACGGCAAGCCCTGGGACAAGACCCCGCCCGCGCCGCGCCTGCCGCGCGAGGTGGTCGAAAAAACCGCCGCCAAGTACACCGAGGCGCTGCAGCGGCTGATGGCCTGAGGTCGGCCTAATTCAGCATCATGCTGAGTCGGCGCCGGTAGGTCGAAACCAGCGCCGCCTGCGGATCTTCCTGCACGGCGCTTTTGCCCATGAGTTCGATGCCCCCCGCGGTTTTGCCGGGCGTGGTGGCCCCGGCCTTCGGGGCTGGGGGCGCCAGCAGTTCCAGGATGGCGACGACGGCCTTGCGCGGCGCCTCGTCGCCCCACTTTTTGTCGCGCATGATGATCTCCAGCAGCTCGTCCATGGCGGCCGTCCATTCGTTGTGTGCCATCAGCAGACGGGCTTTGGCAAGGCGGCTGTCAAAGTCACGCTTGTTTTCTGCAATTTTTGAATCAAATTGGGCCTCAGCCCCCGTCAAATCTGGATAGTTTGCTGCAAATTCAAGAGCTAAAAGCCACTGGGCCAGGGCTTCGAAGCGCAGCACTGCGGGAATGCGCGTCAGCGCGGGGGCCAGCGCCGCGCGGGCGGGTGCAAGCTGACCGTGCTGGGCCAGCAGCTTCACGTAATCAAAGCGCGCGTCGTCGTTGGCCGGGTTGACGGCCAGGGCCTCGCCCAGTTTTTCCAGTGCCGCGGCCGGGTTGCCCTGTTCGATCAGGGCCTCGGCTTCCTCGGTGTCGATCTCGGCGGCAATTTCGTCCTCGGACGGCACGTTCTTGTTGAGGAATTCGCGGACCTTGCCGGCCGGCATGGCGCCCATGAAGCCGTCCACGGGTTTGCCGCCCACCAGCAGCACGCAGGTGGGGATGCTCTGGATGCCGAACGCCTGCGCCAGTTGCTGCTCCTGGTCGGAGTCGATCTTGACCAGCTTGAAGCGGCCGGCGTACTCGATTTCGAGCTGCTCCAGGATCGGCCCGAGCGATTTGCACGGGGCACACCAGGGCGCCCAGAAATCGACCAGCACAGGCGTTTCCATGGAGGCGGCGATCACCTCGGCTTCAAAGTTCTGGAGGGTGACGTCAATCATGAAGGGGTAAATCCGGGTGAAACCTTAAAATTCAACGATTCTTTCGAAAAGCACCCAATGACTCAAGCGCTAATCGGTGTGGTGATGGGTTCCAGTTCCGACTGGGACACGATGCAGCACGCAACCCGGATTCTCCAACAGTTTGGCGTGGCCCATGAAGCGCGGGTCGTTTCGGCCCATCGCATGCCCGACGACATGTTCGCCTACGCCGAGGCCGCGGCCGGGCGCGGGCTGCGGGCCATCATCGCCGGGGCC
>JBGSNW010000169.1:0-9200 GCA_041739435.1 Burkholderiaceae bacterium | reverse complement strand
CGCCGTGAAAGACCGCCACGCGCGCGTGGGCATCGGCCTCGAACGCCACAAAGGCGTCGAACAGCGCGTGCGCGGTGGCGTCGTCCACGGCGTTGCGCACCTCGGGACGGTTCAGGGTGACCAGGGTCACGTCGTCCAGCTTTTGCACTTGCACCGGTTTGTCCATCGCGTCATTAGCCCTGATTCCCAGGCGACACCCTATTCGGAACAACCCTGTGAATGAAGCCCGGGGATACCGCTATAAACGCCCGACAGTCCAACAACCTCGCGCCTCGGGAGACACGGTGCAATTTCTTCAACTGGTGATCGGCGGCATCTCTCAGGGGTGCATCTACGGGCTGATCGCGCTCGGCTTCGTGCTGATCTACAAGGCCACGGAAACCGTGAGCTTCGCCCAGGGCGAGCTCATGATGCTGGGCGCCTTTGGCGGCCTGGCAACCATGACCTTTCTGGGCTTTCCGTTCTGGCTGGCGGTGCTGAGCGCCATTGCTGCCATGGCGCTGATGGGTGTGCTGCTCGAACGGGTGGTGATCCGCCCCATCCTGGGCCAGCCGGCGTTTTCCATCGTGATGCTGACCATCGGCATCGGCTACGTGGCACGCGGGCTCATCACCATGATCCCCGGCATCGGCACCGAAACCCACACCCTGCCCGTGCCCTACAAGGACGAGATCTGGACGGTGGGTGCGCTGGTGCTCAACGTGGAGCAGATGGCGGTGATCGGCGCCACCGCCGTGTTGTGCGCTCTGCTGTTCGCACTGTTCCGCTACAGCAAGCTGGGCATCGCGATGCAGGCGTCGTCGCAAAACCAGCTGGCGGCGTATTACATGGGCATTCCGGTGCAGCGGCTGAACGGCCTGGTGTGGGGCCTGGCCGCAGCGGTGGCGGCGGTGGCCGGGCTGCTGCTGGCGCCCATCACTTTTGTGCACGCCAACATGGGCTTCATCGGGCTCAAGGCGTTTCCGGCCGCGGTGGTGGGGGGCTTTGGCAGCCTGCCGGGCGCCATCGTGGGCGGGCTGATCATCGGCACCGTGGAGTCGCTGGCGGGTTTTTACCTGCCCGATGGCTTCAAGGACACGGCCGCGTACATCGTGGTGCTGGTCATGCTGATGGTCAAACCCAACGGCTTGTTCGGCGAAAAACTCCGAAAGAAAGTATGACCCGTCCGAAGCACCTTCGGCGGATTCCTTCTTTCGTGGACAGGAACCCATGAGATTCATTTTCAAGACCGACTACGCGCAGGACATCCGGCTCGTCAAGCATGGCGGGCAGGCGTTCTGGTACGGCGCGCTGCTGCTGGCGCTGCTGGCCGCGCCGTGGCTCGTACCCGAGTACTACCTGGCGCAGCTCACCTTCGTGTTGATCTACGCCATCGTCGGGCTGGGGCTGATGCTGCTGGCCGGCTTTACCGGGCAGTTCTCCATCGGGCACGCGGCGTTTCTGGGCGTCGGGGCCTACACCCAGGCCGTGCTCACCAACCTGGGCGTGCCTTTCCCGCTGGCGCTGGTGCTGGCGGGGCTGCTGTCGGCGCTGTCGGGCGTGATCGTGGGTGTGCCGGCGCTGCGCGTCAAAGGCATTTACCTGGGCATTGCCACGCTGTCGTTCGGCTTCATCGTCGAGGAGGTGTTTGCGCGCTGGGAGTCGGTCACCGGCGGCAACGCAGGCATTCACATCAAGGCACCCGAAGTGCTGGGCTGGAAACTCGATTCAGGCGAGTCGTTCTACTTTTTGTGCCTGCTGCTGGCCGTGGCCGCCACGCTGGGCATCCTGAACCTGCTGCGCTCGCCCACGGGCCGCGCCTTCGTGGCCATCCGCGACTCCGAGATTTCCGCGCAGAGCATGGGCATTCACCTGGCGCGCTACAAGACGCTGTCGTTCGCGCTGTCGGCGTTTCTGGCGGGCATTGGCGGCGCGCTGTACGCGCACAAGCTGCAGTTCATCAGCCCCGACCAGTTCAGCATCCTGCAGTCGATCGACCTGCTGCTGATGGTGGTGATCGGCGGGCTGGGCTCGGTGCACGGGGCGTTTCTGGGCGCGCTGTTCCTGATCGCCATGCCCCAACTGATCTCGCTCACCAAGGATTACCTGCCCGACGTGATCGGCCAGGCACCGGGCCTGCAGGGCGTGGTGTACGGCGCGGTGCTGATCGGCTTTGTGCTGTTCGAGCCGCTGGGCCTGTACGGACGCTGGCTGAAGATCCGCACCTACCTGCAGACCTTCCCGTTCTACCGCAAGGGCATGTTCAAGCGGCAAAAGAGCTTCCAGAAATCGGATAGATTGAGATGACCGACGTTCTACTCTCGGCGCAAAATTTGAGCGTGCGCTTTGGCGGCGTGCTGGCGGTCAACAACGTGAGTTTCGACGTGCGCGCGGGCGAGGTGTTCACCCTGATCGGCCCCAACGGCGCGGGCAAGA
The DNA here is from genome assembly GCA_041739435.1 of Burkholderiaceae bacterium. Taxonomy (GTDB): domain Bacteria; phylum Pseudomonadota; class Gammaproteobacteria; order Burkholderiales; family Burkholderiaceae_C; genus PHCI01. Next base: position 6,785 of record JBGSNW010000169.1, on the reverse strand, counting down.
CCACGGTGTTCAACCTCATCAGCCGCATCTACACGCCCACCTCGGGCGAGATCACCTACCTGGGCCAGAAGCTCACCGACCAGCCGCCGCACCGCATTGCCTCGCTGGGCATTGCCCGCACTTTCCAGAACATCGAGCTGTTCGAACACGCCACGGTGCTAAACAACCTGCTGATCGGCCGCCACACGCACCGCCAGACCGGCGTGTGGAGCGACCTGTTCTTCACCGCCAGAACCCGCCGCGCCGAACTGCAGGCCCGCGAAAAGGCCGAGCAGATCATCGACCTGCTCGATCTGCAGCACCACCGCGATTCGCTCGTGGCCGGCCTGCCCTACGGCGTGCGCAAGGTGGTGGAACTGGCCCGCGCGCTGTGCACCGAGCCCCGGCTGCTGCTGCTGGACGAACCCTCGTCCGGCTTGAACGTGGAGGAAACCGACGACATGGCGTTCTGGATTCAGGACATCCAGCAGGAGCTGGGCATCACGGTGCTGATGGTCGAACACGACATGTCGCTGGTGTCGCGCGTGTCCGACCGCGTGCTGGCCATGAACCAGGGCGAGGTGCTGGCCATCGGCACCCCACAAGCCGTGCAGACCACCCCCGCCGTGATCGAGGCCTACCTCGGCACGGTGGACGACGTGTCGAACCTGCGGAGGGCAGTCCAGTGAGCACACCACACAACGTGGCCAGCGTGGGGGCATCAAGATGAGCGCAGCGCCCCCACCCGTGAGCGACCAGCCCGTGCTCAAGCTGCTCAACGTCGAAAGCGCCTACGGCCCGATCAAGGCGATCCGCGGCGTGAGCCTGCAGGTGCGGCGCGGCGAGATCGCCACCGTGCTGGGCTCCAATGGGGCGGGCAAGACCACCATCCTCAAGACCATCTCGGGCATCATCGACCCGCGCAAGGGCTCGATCGAATTCAAGGGCGCCAGCATCACCGCCCAGGACCCGGCCCACATCGTGCGGCAGGGTCTGAGCCATGTGCCCGAAGGCCGCGAGGTGTTTCCGCTGCTGTCGGTGCGCGACAACCTGCTCATGGGCGCCTACACCCGCACCGACCGCGATGGCGTGGCGCACGACATGGAGCGGGTGTTTGGCTATTTCCCGATCCTCAAGGAGCGCGCCGCGCAGGACGCGGGGCTGCTCTCGGGCGGACAGCAGCAGATGCTCGCCATCAGCCGCGCCCTGATGGCCAACCCCGACCTGATGCTGCTCGACGAACCCAGCCTGGGCCTTTCGCCCAAGCTCACCAAGGAGATCTTCGAGATCGTGGTGCGCATCAACCGCGAGCGTGGCACCACCTTGCTGCTGGTCGAACAAAACGCCAACATGGCGCTCAATGCGTCGGACTACGGCTACGTGCTGGAAAACGGCCGCATCGTCATGGAAGACACCTGCGCGCGGCTGCGCGAAAAAGACGACATCAAGGAGTTCTACCTCGGGATGAAAGAACAAGGCATGCGCGGCGAACGGCGCTGGAAGAAGAAAAAAACCTGGAGATGACCTGATGTCCAACCTGTGGAACCTCGACCACCTCCAGCCGCGCACCGGCATCGCCATGCCCGGCGACACGATCCCCGCGATCTTCTGGAACGCCGTGCAGCAGCGCGGCGACCGGGTGTGGATGCGGCAGAAAAAACTGGGCATCTGGCGCAGCTGGACCTGGACCCAGACCGGCGACGCCGTGCGCGAGATCGCGGCCGGCCTGATGAGCCTGGGGTTTGGCAAGGGCGACACGGCCTCCATCCTGTCGAACACCGTGATCGAATGGGTGCTGGCCGACCTGGCCATCCTGAGCTGCGGCGGGGTGTCCAACGGCATCTACCCGACCGACGCCGCCTCGCAGGCGCACTACCTGTGCGAGGACTCGCGCACCACGCTGCTGTTCGTCGAGGACGATGAGCAGCTCGACAAGACGCTGGAGGTTCGCGCGCAATTGCCCGGCCTGAAAAAGGTGGTGGTGTTCGACATGGAGGGGCTGCGCGATCTGGACGACGCCGACGTGATCAGCCTGACGCAGCTGCGCGCGCTGGGGCGCAACTGGCTGGCCACACACCCACAATGCGTGGCCCAGGCCGCCGCCGCGTGCCAGCCCGACGACCTGGCCATTCTTGTTTACACCTCGGGCACCACCGGCAAACCCAAGGGCGCCATGCACAGCCAGCGCGGCCTGGTGTACACCGTGCACGGCTACAACACGCTGATCGGGCAGGACGAACACGACGAGCGCATGTGTTTTCTGCCGCTGTGCCACATTGCCGAACGCATGGGCGGCGAATATTTTGGGCTGTACACCGGCTCGGTTCTCAACTTTGTCGAGAACCCCGAAACCATCCCTGAAAACGTGCGCGAGATCGCCCCGACGGTGTTCACCGCCGTGCCCCGAATCTGGGAAAAGTTCTATTCGGGCGTGATGATCTCGCTCAAGGAGGCCAGCCGCCTGCAGCAGGCGGTTTATGCCTGGAGCATTGGCGTGGGCATGCAGATCGCCGACCGGGTGCTGGCGGGCCAGGCCGTGGGGGGCGGGCTCAAGCTGCAGTTCACGCTGGCGCGCTGGCTGGCCCTGAACAACGTGCGCAAGCTCATCGGCATTCACCGTGCGCGGTTTTGTGTGACCGGCGCCGCGCCCATTTCGCCCGACCTCGTCAAGTGGTACATGGCCCTGGGCGTGCCCATGCTTGAGGTGTGGGGCATGACCGAATCGTGCGGCGCGGCCACCGGCGTGCCTGCCACGAAGATGAAGCCCGGCTCCATCGGCCCGGCGGCCAACTACAACGAGGTCCGCCTTGATCCGGCCACCGGCGAGATTCTGGTGCGCGGCACCAACGTGTTCATGGGCTACCTCAACCAGCCCGAAAAAACCGCCGAGACCCTCGACGCCGAAGGCTGGTTGCACACGGGCGACGTGGGCACGGTGGACGCTGACGGCTACTTCCGCATCACCGACCGCATGAAGGACATCATCATCACCGCCGGGGGCAAGAACATCACGCCCAGCGAGCTGGAAAACGAGCTGAAGTTCTCGCCCTACATCACCGACGCCGTGGTCATTGGCGACAAGCTGCCTTACCTCACGGTGATCATCATGGTCGACCAGGAGAACGTCGAAAAATTTGCGCAGGACCACGACGTGCCCTTCTCCAACTACGCCAGCCTCACACGCGCCCGCGAGGTGCAGGACCTGATCCAGGGCGAGATCGACCGCGTGAACCGCAAGTTTGCACGGGTCGAACAGATCAAGAAGTTCTTTCTGCTCGAAACCCAGCTCGGCGCCGAGGACGAAGAATTGACCCCCACCATGAAACTCAAACGCAAACTGGTGCAGACCAAATACGCCCCGCAGATCGAGGCCATGTACCGGTGAAGAGACTTGCGCTCAAGGCGATGAACCGTTCGCCCTGAGCGATAAACCGTTCGCCCTGAGCGATAAACCATTCGCCCTGAGCTATAAACCGTTCGCCCTGAGCTTGTCGAAGGGCCGCAGAAGCTTCGACAAGCTCAGCCCGAACGGTTCTTGTTGAATCAACGCAAACTGGCCCGAAATTCTGCAACGCCCGTCAGGGTAATCGACAAGGTGCGCCCCCACCCGCAGTCATCACAATGCCAATCACCCGACCCACAAGGAGACATCCCATGAAAACCGTCATTTCCCTTGCCCTTGCCAGCCTTGCCATGGCCAGCGGCGCCGCCCTGGCGCAGCAGCAGGGCGTCAGCAAAAGCGAAATCACCCTCGGGTCCATTCAAGACCTGTCGGGCCCCATTGCCGGCTTTGGCAAACAGGTGCGCCTGGGCATGATGCTGCGCGTGGACGAAATCAACGAGCAGGGCGGCATCAACGGCCGCAAGCTGGTGCTCAAGGTGGAAGACTCGGCCTACGACCCCAAGCGCGCCGTGCTGGCCGCGCAGAAGCTCGTCAACCAGGACAAGATTTTTGCCATGGTGGCCCACATCGGCACCGCGCAAAACCTGGCGGCCATGCCGGTGCAGTTCGACAAGAACGTCGTCAACTTCTTCCCCGTGACCGCCGCCCGTGAAATGTACGACCCCTATCACCGGCTGAAATATTCGTTTGCCGCCCCCTACTACGAGCAGATGCGCGTTGCCGTGCCCAAACTGGTCAAGGAAAAAGGCGCCAAGAAAGTCTGCACGATGTACCAGGACGACGAGTTCGGCCTGGAAGTCATGCGCGGTGGCGAGGTTGGCCTCAAGTCCATCGGCATGGAGTTCGCCGAAAAAACCTCGTACAAACGCGGCGCCACCGACTTCTCGTCCCAGGTGGCCAAGATGAAGGCCGAAGGCTGCGAGTTTGTGGTGCTGGGCACCATCATCCGCGAAACCATCGGCGCGATTGCCACGGCACGCAAGCTGGGGTTCAACCCCACCTTCCTCGGCTCCAGCGCCTCTTACACCGACCTGATCCACAAGCTCGGCGGCAAGGCCATGGACGGCCTGTACGCCACCATGACGGTGCAACACCCCTACCTGGACGAGGCCTCGCAACCCATCCGCTTCTGGGCCAACAAGTACAAGACCAAGTTCAACGACGACCCGACCGTGTTCTCGGTGTATGGCTACAACGCGGTTGACACCTTCATCCGCGCGGCGCAAAAGGCCGGCCCCAACCTCACCACCGACAGCTTCATCAAGGCCATGGACACCATGGTGGTTCCCCCCGACATGTTCGGCAGCCCCGAGGCCACCTTCACCTCGAAAAAGCGCCTGGGCAGCGACGTGGCCCGGCTGTCCCAACTGCAGGACGCCAAGTGGAAAGTGGTGTCGGACTACATCAAGCCTTGAGGGTTTCTTGACTTGAAACCTACCGGCCGCCGCGATTCCTGCGGCGGTTCATTGCCGATACCGTTGACAACAGCGGTCATTCCTTATTCAGACCGCAGGCGGCTTGATACCCAGTTGAGCCCAGCCGGCCAATTCTTCAGCCGTTGTTTCGTCCAGTCGCGCTATTGCGCCAGCAGGATGGTTGCCAGACAGCTCAATGAAAGACCCCGGCGCGAGTCGATCCACGAAAACCGCCAGGCACGTGCCTCCGCTCTTGCTGGACTGGTACGAAACAGCTTCGAAGTCTGCCGCCCTGATGAGCTCAGATAGGATTTGGCTAGGGGACGGGATACCGAACTGAATCGGGAGCACTCGCCAGTTATGATGCGCCGCCACGTCGTGTAGCTGCTTGCCGGTCGTTAGCATCCGCAAATCGTCTGGCTTGAACTTCAGCTTTCTCTTGATCCGCTCAGCCCTCTCCGGCATCTTGATCTTGCCCAGAACTCGCGCTACAGGTCCGAGGGTTTCTGGCATCAATGGGAATATCCGCGAGAGCCTGCCGTTGAGGACAACGGTTGTGTGACTCTTGCCCGGGCTCAGCGCCAGCTCCTCTGGGCTCAGACCTTCGACTGTCTGGCCTGCCTCAATTTGGAACTTTTCTCGATAAGCCGTTGCGTGATCGGACGCCAAATACAAAGACGGCCAGGGGCTAAAAGTCTGGCTGTCTATCTCTGTCCCCGCGTTGAATCGACCACCAATGCTGGTAAGGCTACCAGCTGCGGACAGCGGATGAAGGGTCCACTGGTAGTCGACTATGCGAACCCAGTTCTCGAGCTCCAAGGGAGCCGCAGGAGTCACTTTCAGGGCCTTCAGCAGCTCGGGACGACGACGACGACGCTCTGGCTCGAGGTTGAAGTAGAGGATGTCCTGGAGCTCATCCAGATCTGCAGAGAGCTCGCTCCAGCGCCCCAGCGAACCCTCGCTGAAGCGGTCGAGCTCAAGAATACCTTTGGCCGGGGGTGTACCCGCTGCGGCACCACGAGGTGCTGGTGGAGGCGGCTTTCTGTTGCGCCCTCTCAATTACTTGGCCTGCACCTGATTTGTCATGGCTTGAATGATAAATCGGCGCAGTCTGTCATACCGGCCAAGACGGATCATGTCGCGAGGGGAGATATCTCCCAGTAGCGGGTTTCTTGCCCGAAACCAGGCAACTGTCTTCTCGGGATCTCCCGAAAACTGCTTGGCAACTAGGTTGATAGTCGAGGCGATCTCTTCCATCCGAACTTGAACAGCCTCAGGAATGTTGTCATCCCAGCGAACCGAAGACTCTGCGACAGCCGCAATGCGGCCCACGTCAGCCTTCTTCAAGGACAAAAACTGGGCGGCCTTTTTGGCGTCGAAGGTCTTGCCGCGGCCGAACTGCAGAAGGTCCTCAGGCACTGTGTCGAACAGGCCAAATCCAGACTGGCCATGGGCCTGGCGGACTGCGGTTGCTTCCATGATGCCCGTCAATGAGGTAGAAAAGTCAAGTGGTGATCGCGGCCAAAACACACTCAAACCACGTTTTGACCATCTTTATACACCATTACGACTGACCCCGCCAGCCCTGTACTTTTCGCCCCGGAGTAGTCGGACTGAGGTCCGCCATGGAATCTCGGACGGTTGTTGATCAGAAATCAAGTCCAACTCCTGGCCGAAAGCGGTAGCCCAAGCGCGGAATCGGAATCGGCCACAACCGCAGCGCTGTTGCCAACAACTCATCAAAAGCCACCCATCCAGGGGCGTCGAAATTCGGCCTTGCAAGTTTGCCCCACCGCGCAGCAAAACCCACCCGCAGGCCCCACCCAACGACTCACCTGCGCCGCGCAGCCTTGCCCGCGGGCGCATCGGTGCCGCCGCCCGGTTGCATGCCCTGCACCATGCCGATCAGCACGCCGCTGGCCACTGCGGCGTAGCTGTCCAGCATGGCTTGCGCCACTTTCAGGCCCATGGCGCGGCCGTCGCGCAGC
>JBGSNW010000165.1:0-2680 GCA_041739435.1 Burkholderiaceae bacterium | reverse complement strand
CGCCGTGAACAGCGACAGGGGCTGCGCCTCGCCAGCCCGCGGCGTATGGGTGCCGTTGGCAATGCCGTCGTCCATGGCGGACAGGTCTGGCAGGTCGAACACGTCGCGCATGAGCTGGCGGCGCTCGGCGTTCAGGGTGCCCTCCAGGTGGTCGTGTTCAGCGAAGGCAAAGTGCACCGGAATCGGCTGTGCACTGGTGCCCACTTCGAGTTCGACGCCGTGGTTTTGCAGCAGCAGCCGGAACTGTTCCAGGTAATAACGGCCGTACAGGTCGGGTCGGGTGAGCGTGGTCTCGAACTTGCCCGGCCCGGCCACAAAGCCATAGCTCAGCCTCGAAATCTCCTGCGCCTTGGCGCGCGAGACGGTGTCGGTGTGCACGCGCACAAACGGATAACTGCCGCGCACCCGGCGAATGGCGGGGCTGCTGGCCTGCGCCAGGTCGCCCGCGACAAATTGGCGCATGGCCTCGCGCAGGTGTTCTACCTGTTGCTGGTAAATGCGCTGCACCTGCGCCAGCGCGGCGTCAGGCTGGGCGAACCGGGTGGGGGCGATGAAGGGGGGCAGGTAGGGCATGCGCCATTGTGCTACGGCCGCCCGGCTGTGGCATCTGCCGCATCGGGTGCCGGTGCCTTCAAGCCCCCACGGGCGTGCGCATGGTCACAAACTCTTCGGCGGCGGTGGGGTGGATGCCGATGGTGCTGTCGAACACGGCCTTGGTGGCACCGGCTTTCATGGCGACCGCGAAGCCCTGCACAATTTCACCCGCATCGGGCCCCACCATGTGCAGGCCGACCACGCGGTCGCTGGCGGTTTCCACCACCAGCTTCATCAGGGTGCGCTCGCTGCTGCCGCTCAGGGTGTGCTTGAGGGGTTTGAAGTCCGAGCGGAAAACGGTGACTTCGCCGAATTTTTCACGGGCCTCGGTCTCGGAAAAGCCCACGGTGCCGATATTGGGGTGCGTGAACACCGCCGTCGGGATGTAGTCATAGCCCATGGCCCGCTGGCCGTTGCCAAACAGGCGGTCCACCAGCACCATGGCCTCGCCCAGCGCCACGGGGGTGAGCTGCACGCGGGCCGTCACGTCGCCCAGGGCGTGGATGGAGGGCACGGAGGTCTGGTAATGGGCGTCCACCACGATGGCGCCGTCCTTGCCCTGGGCCACGCCTGCCGCTTCGAGCCCCAGGCCCGCCACGTTGGGGGCGCGACCGGTGGCGTAGAGCACGGTGTCGGCCTCCAGAATCTGGCCGTCCTTGAGCTGCACCTGCAGTCCGGTGGCGCTGCGGCGCACCGCCGCCACGCCGGCGTTGGTGCGCAGATCGACCCCTGCCTTGCGCATTTCGGCCGCGATGAAATCGCGGACTTCGTCGTCAAAGCCGCGCAGCACCTGGGGGGCGCGCACCAGTTGTGTGACCTGCGCGCCCAGGCCGTGAAAGATGGATGCAAACTCACAGGCGATGTAGCCGCCGCCCACCACCACCAGCCGCTTGGGGAATGGGTCGAGGTCGAACATGTCGTCGGAGGTGACCACCAGCTCGCGCCCTTCGATGTCGGGGACAACGGGGTAGCCTCCGGTGGCCACCAGCACGTGTGCCGCCGTGTGGCGCTGGCCATTGACCTGGACGGTGTGGGCGTCCACCAGGGTGGCGCGGCCCTGGATCAACCGGGCGCCCGCGCCGTTGAGCAAATTCAGGTAGACACCGTTGAGGCGCGAAATTTCCTTGGCCCGATTGGTCTTGAGGCGGGGCCAGTCGAAGGTGGGCGCGGCGACGTTCCAGCCGAAACCGCGTGCCTCTTCGAAGGCCTCGGCGTAATGGGCTGCGTAGCTGTAGAGCTTCTTGGGGATGCAGCCTACATTCACGCAGGTGCCACCCAAGGCTCCTGATTCCGCCACCGCCACGCGGGCGCCGCGCTGCGCTGCCATGCGGGCCGCCCGCACGCCGCCGCTGCCGCCGCCGATGACGAAAAGGTCAAAGTCAAATGAAGTCATGGAAGAATTGCTCCGAAAGCGCCACTGAAAACGGGTAAACCTCAGACCTTACCACCGCCAACGGTGTTCTGCAGTGCTCCGGATTTGCGTTCAGGAACGCGCGTGGGTAACGCCGCCGTCGACCACGAGCGTGGAGCCCACCACGTAGTCGCCGGCGCGGGATGCCAGATAAATGGACGCACCCGCCATATCGTCGTCCGTGCCCACGCGCCCGGCGGGCACCCGACGGGCGACCTCGTCACCGTGGTCCCGCGCATCTCGGTTCATGTCGGACGCGAAGGCGCCGGGTGCGATCGCGCTGACCAAGATGTTGTCCTTGACCAGGCGCAGCGCCATGCGCCGCGTCAGGTGGATCAACCCCGCCTTGCTGGCGGCGTAGGAGTAGGTTTCCATCGGGTTGACCGACACGCCGTCGATCGAGGCGATGTTGATCACCTTCGCCGGGCGGGTTTGGCCGGCCGCGCGCAGCGGCGCCGCCAGTGCCTGGGTCAGGAAGAAGGGCGATTTGAGGTTCAGGTCCACCACCTTGTCCCAGCCGATTTCGGGAAACTCGTCAAACGGGGCGCCCCAGGCCGCCCCGGCGTTGTTGACCAGGATGTCCAGTTGCGGCTCGCGGGCCATGTAGGCTGCGGCGAGCGCGCGGGCGCCTTCCACCGTGGACACGTCGGCGGGCAGCGAGACGCAGGGGCCGCA
>JBGSNW010000158.1:0-6588 GCA_041739435.1 Burkholderiaceae bacterium | reverse complement strand
CTCGCGCTTGTAGATGCTGCCCGACGGGCACGACGCGACGCAGGCCGGGTTCAGGCAGTGCTCGCACAGCCTGGGCAGGTACATCATGAACGTGTTCTCGAACTTGCCCACCATTTCCTTCTGGACCTGGTCGAAGTTGTCCAGGTTGGCATCCTTGCTACGACGCGAGAATTCGCCACCGAGGATTTCCTCCCAGTTCGGACCCCACTCGATTTTTTGCATCCGCTCGCCGGTGATCAGGCTGCGCGGGCGCGCGGTAGGCGTGGCCTTGCCCTTGGGCGCGGACTGCAGATGGTCGGAGTCGAAGGTGAACGGCTCGTAGTAATCGTCGATCTGCGGCAGGTTCGGATTGGCGAACAGGCGCATCAGCAACTTCCACTTGCCGCCCTGCTTGGGCTCGATGCTACCGTCCGATTTTCGTATCCAGCCACCCTGCCATTTCTCCTGGTTCTCCCATTCCTTGGGGTAACCGATACCGGGCTTGGTCTCGACGTTGTTGAACCAGGCGTATTCCATGCCGGGCCGGCTGGTCCAGACGTTCTTGCAGGTGACTGAACAGGTGTGGCAGCCGATGCACTTGTCCAGGTTGAGCACCATGCCGATTTGTGCGCGTATTTTCATGTTTGACTCCGAATGAAGGGCGGTGGGCTCAGGGGTTTTCGCCCTGGGATTGGTACGCACGCACGAGATGGTCATCCGCCGGTGTGTCGAGCCAGTCGACCTTGTCCATCTTGCGCACCACCACGAACTCGTCGCGATTGGTTCCGATGGTCCCGTAGTAGTTGAAGCCGTAACTCAGCTGCGCGTAGCCGCCGATCATGTGGGTGGGCTTGAGCACAATGCGGGTCACCGAATTGTGGATGCCGCCACGCACGCCGGTGATCTCCGACCCGGGGGTGTTGATGATTTTTTCCTGCGAGTGGTACATCATCACCATGCCGGGATTGACACGCTGGCTCACCACCGCGCGGGCCGCCACGGCGCCATTGATATTGAACAACTCGACCCAGTCGTTGTCCACGATGCCCGCGCTCTTCGCATCGTCTTCGCTGAGCCAGATCACGGTGCCACCGCGGTTCAGCGTGAGCATCATCAGGTTGTCGCTGTAGGTGGAGTGAATCCCCCACTTCTGGTGCGGCGTGATGAAGTTCAGCTGGATCTCCTTGTGTCCATTGGGCTTGATGTTGTGGATGCCCTCGGTGGTCTTCAGGTCCACCGGCGGGCGGTAGCTGCCGAATCCTTCACCGAAGGCGATCATCCAGGGGTGGTCCTGGTAGAACTGCTGGCGCCCGGTGAGCGTGCGCCACGGGATGTATTCGTGCACGTTGGTGTAGCCGGCGTTGTAGCTCACGGTCTCGCTCTCGATGCCACTCCAGGTGGGCGAGCTGATGATCTTGCGCGGCTGCGCCTGGATGTCGCGGAAGCGGATCTTTTCGTCTTCGCGGTAGAGCGCCAGGTGGGTGTGATCGCGCCCGGTCTGCTTGCCCAGCGCTTCCCAGGCCTTCACGGCCACGTGGCCGTTGGTCTCGGGCGCCAGCTGCAGAATCACCTCGCAGGCGTCGATGTCTGACACGATGCGTGGCATGCCGTGCGACACACCTTCGTCCAGCGTCTTGCCGTTGAGCTGGCCAAGCTGTTCGACCTCGGTGCCGGTTTTCCAGCCGATGCCCTTGCCACCGTTGCCCAGCTTGTCGAGCAGCGGCCCCAGGGCTGTGAAGCGCTTGAAGGTGTTGGGGTAGTCGCGCTCGACCACCGTGATCTGCGGCGCCGTCTTGCCGGGGATCAGTTCGCAATGGCCTTTCTTCCATTCCTTGACCTCAAAGGCCTGCGCCATTTCGCCAGGGGTGTCGTGCATGATGGGCGAGAGCACCACCTCTTTTTCCACGCCCAGGTGGCCCACACAGACCTCGCTGAAGGTCTTGGCAAAACCCTTGTAGATCTCCCAGTCCGAACGCGCCTGCCACACCGGGTCCACGGCTGCCGACAGCGGGTGGATGAAGGGGTGCATGTCGCTGGTGTTGAGGTCGTTTTTCTCGTACCAGCTGGCGGTCGGCAGCACAATGTCGGAATACAGGCAGGTCGTGCTCATGCGGAAGTCGAGCGTGACCAGCAGGTCCAGCTTGCCTTGCGGCGCGTCCTTGTGCCACGTCACTTCCGCGGGTTTAGCGTCGCCAAGCCCCAAGTCCTTGCCCTGCACGCCGTTCTCGGTGCCCAGCAGGTGCTTGCAGAAATACTCGTGGCCCTTGCCGCTGGAGCCCAACAGGTTGGAGCGCCAGACGAACATGTTGCGTGGCCAGTTTTGCGGCGCGTCCGGGTCCTCGCAGCTCATCTCCAGCGTTCCGTCTTTCAGCGCCTGGACCACGTAGTCCTTGGCGTCCACGTCGGCGGCCTGCGCGTCGCGTACCACCTGCATCGGATTCGTCTTGAGCTGTGGTGCGCTGGGCAACCAGCCCATGCGCTCGGCGCGCACGTTGAAGTCGATCATGCTGCCGCTGAAGGCGGCCTTGTCGGCGGCGCTCAGCGTGGGCGACACGATTTCTTCCATGCCGAGCTTCTCGTAGCGCCATTGGTCGGTTTGGGCGTAGAAGAAGCTGGTGCTGTTCATCTGGCGCGGCGGCCGAACCCAGTCGGTGGCAAAAGCCAGTGGCACCCAGCCGGTCTGCGGGCGCAGCTTCTCCTGCCCCACATAGTGCGCCCAGCCGCCGCCGCTCTGGCCGATGCAGCCGCACATCATCAAGAGGTTGATGACGCCGCGGTAGTTCATGTCGGCGTGGTACCAGTGGTTCATGGCCGCGCCGATGATCACCATGGACTTGCCGTGGGTCTTGTCGGCGTTGTCGGCGAACTGACGCGCCACGGTGATGACCTGGTCGCGCGGCACACCGGTGATGCTTTCTTGCCAGGCCGGGGTGTAGGCGGCGTTGTCGTCGAAGTTCTTGGCGCCTGATCCCAGGCCGCGGTCGATGCCGTACTGCGCGACCTGCAGGTCGAACACGGTGGCAACCAGCGCGTAGCGCTCGTCACCGGCCTTGCCCAGGCGCAGGCGCACGGCCGGCACTTTGGCGTGGTTGATCTCGCCGTTCTGCGCGTTGGCGGTGAAGTGGGGCGTGGCGTTGCCGCCGAAATACGGGAAGCCCACGTCCACCACCTGGTGCTCCTGCTCGCCGTCTTCGATCACCGAGAGCTTGAGTTTCACGTCGTTGTTGCCGCGCGCCTCCTTGGCTTCCAGGTTCCACTTGCCTTCGTCTTCGCGGCCGGGTTCACCCCAGCGGAAGCCAATGGAGCCGTTGGGCAGCACCGCCTTGCCGTCGGTGTCGAAGGCCACGGTTTTCCACTCGGGGTTGCTCTTCTGGCCCAACTGGCCGTTGAAGTCGCTGGCGCGCAGGTAACGGTCGGGCACCATGGTCACCGTGCCGTCGGGCAGGGTGTGCTCCTTCAGCATCACCAGCAGCGGCAGGTCGGTGTAGCGGCGGGCATAGTCGTCAAAGTAGCTGCTGCGCTGCTTGCCTCCATCGGGAAAATAGAACTCCTTCAGCGCCACGTGGCCCATGGCCATGGCGAGCGCGGCGTCGGTGCCCTGCTTGGGGTGCAGCCAGAGGTCGGAGAGCTTGGCGACTTCGGAGTAGTCGGGCGTGACCGCCACGGTCTTGGTGCCCTTGTAGCGCACCTCGGTGAAGAAGTGGGCGTCGGGCGTGCGGGTCTGGGGCACGTTGCTGCCCCAGGCGATGATGAACGAGCTGTTGTACCAGTCGGCCGACTCGGGCACGTCGGTCTGTTCACCCCAGACCTGGGGAGACGCCGGTGGCAGGTCACAGTACCAGTCGTAGAAGCTCATGCACACGCCGCCGATGAGCGACAGGTAGCGCGAGCCCGCGGCGTAGCTCACCATGGACATGGCGGGGATGGGCGAGAAGCCGATGATGCGGTCGGCGCCGTGCTGCTTGATGGTGTAGACGTTGGCTGCGGCGATGAGCTGGTTGACCTCGTCCCAGGTGCTGCGGACAAACCCCCCCATGCCGCGCACCTGCTGGTAGTCGCGCCGGGCTTCGGGGTTCTGCTGGATCAGCGCCCAGGCATCGACGGGGGTCTTGCTGACCTTGAGCGCTGCGCGCCAGCGCTCCAGCAGACGGCCACGGACCATGGGGTACTTCACGCGGTTGGCGGAATACAGGTACCAGCTGTACGAGGCCCCGCGGGCGCAGCCACGCGGCTCGTGGTTGGGCATATCCCAGCGCGTGCGCGGGTAGTCGGTCTGCTGGGTTTCCCAAGTGACGATGCCGCCCTTGACGTAGATTTTCCACGAGCAGCTGCCGGTGCAGTTCACGCCGTGGGTGCTGCGCACGATCTTGTCGTGGGCCCAGCGGTTGCGGTAACTGTCTTCCCAGGTGCGGTCTTCGTTCGTGGTCAGGCCGTGGTTGTCGGAGAAGACTTCCTTGGGCAGCGTGAAGTAGGTGAGGCGGTCGAGAAAGTGACTCATGAAGGTCTCCAGGAAATGGGGCGTGGCTTCGTGGGCGTGCGGGTCAGGGGTTCTTGATCTCTGCACCTGCGCGCAGGTAGAACCACCAGTTCAACACCAGACAAACGGCATAAAAAATCGCGAAGCCGTACATGGCGACCTGCGGCGTGCCGGCCTTGATCTGGGCGCCGATGACGACCGGTGCGATGAAGGCGCCGTAGGCAGCGACCGCCGAGGTCCAGCCCAGCACGGGGCCGGCCTGCTGGCGATCAAAAATGACGCCAATGGTGCGGAAGGTCGATCCGTTGCCGATGCCGCTGGCGGCAAACAACACCACGAACAGCACCATGAAGAGGAAGAAATATTGCTCGGGCGTTTGCGACTGGTAGGCCAGCAGCATCATGTAGCCAACGGCCACGGACGCCCCCACCATCACGGCGGAGATGACCTGGGTGACGACGGAGCCACCGAGCTTGTCCGAGATCCATCCACCCAGGGGGCGGATCAGGGCACCGACAAAAGGGCCGATCCAGGCATAGGTCAGGGCCGAAGGCGCGTTGGGGTTCTTGAGCGCGTGGCTCCAGACGCCCGTGGCGGGGTCCAGCACGTGCTGGAAGCCGAAGATGACCGTGATGGAAAGCGGCAGCGCCATCGAAAACCCGATGAAGGAGCCGAAGGTCACCACGTACAGCGCCGTCATGGACCAGGTGTGCTTGTTGGAAAAAATGGTGTATTGCTTGCCGATGTTGGCCTTCATCTCGCCAAAGGCGGCCAGTTTCATCAGCAACACCGTCGCCACCACAATCAGTGGCAATGCCACCCACATGTTGAGCAGGCCCAGACCGGTGGGCGCTGGCAGGTAAAGATAGAGACCGACGATGCCGACGATGGAGGTCAGGCCCCAGAGGTAGAGAATTTTTGCAAAGGCCGCCAGCGTGCCGCCGTAGTTGGGCGACAGGGTCATCAGGTTGTTCATGCCAAACCAGGCCGCGATGACCAGCGGCACCAGGACGGCGGCCCAAATGAAGCCGGCGTTCTGGATATAAGTCTCGGTGCCAGCCGTGATCTTGCCCAGCAGCCAGCCCGAGTCCTTGACCAGCGTCATCGAACCACCGCCGAAGGCGCCAAAAATAGCCGCCGTCATGGCCAGTGGAATCAATACCTGCATGGTGGTGACGCCAAAATTTCCCAGACCGGCGTTCATGCCGAGCGCGGTGCCCTGTTGGCTCTTGGGATAAAAGCCGCTGATGTTGGACATGGAACAGGCGAAGTTGCCGCCACCAATGCCCGAGAGGAAGGCACAAAGCTGGAATACCCACAGCGGGGTATTCTTGTCTTGCAGCGCCAGACCTGTGAGAAAGGCGGGAATGATCAGCAGGACACTGGTCAGGAAGATGGTATTTCGCCCACCCGAGAGGCGAATGAAGAACGAAGCCGGAATGCGGAATGTCGCCCCCATCAGGCCGGCAATGGCGGTCAACGTGAACATCTCGGCCGGCTTGAACGGGAAGCCCAGGTTGAGCATCTGCACGGTGATGATGCCCCACATGAGCCAGACGGCGAAGGCCACCAGCAGGTTGGGTATCGAGATCCAGAGGTTGCGCGTGGCAATCGACTTGCCCTGGTTGGACCAGAAGGTTTCGTCCTCGGGACGCCAATCGACAATGTCGACCGCCGAATATGTCCGTGACACCGGCGCGGTCGTTGTCGGCTGATTCTTGGTATTCATGAATGGGCTCCGTTCGGTAATGGCGTATCAGTTCTGAAGTGAGAAGGGTTTGGCGTTCTCGCCCATGACTTCGGTCTTTCGCACTTCGGTCCAGTACATCCAGATCAACGAGACCCAGACCACGCCATACATCAACATGAAGGCGCTGGAGCGTATGCCGGTGAGGTCCATCAATGCACCAAACATGATCGGCAGCACAAAACCGCCCAAACCACCGGCCAGCCCCACGATGCCGCTGATAGTTCCGATGTTGCCGCCGTAGTCGTCGCTGATGTACTTGAAAACGCTGGCCTTGCCAAAGGCCCAGGCAATGCCCAGCGTGAACATCAGGGCGGTGAACGCGTAGACGTTCAGGCCGATGTGGAAGGTCGTTGGCCCGTTGATCGTCAGAATTGTGAAGTCG
>JBGSNW010000126.1:0-18576 GCA_041739435.1 Burkholderiaceae bacterium | reverse complement strand
CGACGGGCTGCGGGCACTGGGGCACGCGCCCGACGGGCTGGTGGAGGCCTGTGAGGTCAGCGGCGCGCGCGCCTTCGCTTATGCGGTGCAGTGGCACCCCGAGTGGCACTTGGGGGACCATGATTTTTACGCCGCCATTTTTCGTGCGTTTGGCCAGGCCTGCGCGCAACACCGGCGGCGCCGCGACGATGCGCGTGGCGCTGGAACCCTGGTGGCCGAAGCGGCCCAAGACTGAAATGGATGCATCTCATGAACACAAGCAAAAAACTCACCACATTCAACGACCTCGAACGGTGGCTGAACGAACGCCGCGTGACCGAGGTGGAATGCCTGGTGCCCGACCTGACGGGTGTGGCCAGGGGCAAGATATTGCCGCGCGAAAAGTTCACCGAGGACCGCGGCATGCGGCTGCCGGAAGCCATCGTTGGCATGGGGGTGACCGGCGAGTTTCCGTCGCAGGGGCCGTACTACGACGTGATCAACCCCACTGACCGCGACATGCACCTGCGGCCCGACCCCTCCACGGTGCGCATCGTGCCGTGGGCCACCGACCCGACCGCGCAGGTGATTCACGACTGTTTTGACCGGGATGGCAAAGTCGTGCCGTTCGCCCCGCGCAGCGTGTTGCGCCGCGTGTGCGAGCTGTACGACGCCGAGGGGCTGGACCCGGTGGTGGCGCCCGAACTCGAGTTCTATCTGGTCGCGCGCAACACCGACCCCAACACCCTGCTCAAGGCGCCGATCGGCCGCAGCGGCCGCGCCGAGACCTCACGCCAGTCGTACAGCATCGACGCAGTCAATGAATTCGACCCGCTGTTCGAGGAAATCTACGATTACTGCCAGAAGATGGAACTCAACGTGGACACGTTGATCCACGAGGCGGGCGCCGGGCAGATGGAGATCAACTTCTTCCACGCGCACCCGATGGATCTCGCCGACGAGGTGTTTTTCTTCAAGCGCACGGTGCGCGAGGCCGCGCTGCGCCACGACATGTATGCCACCTTCATGGCCAAACCCATTGCCAGCGAGCCCGGCAGCGCCATGCACGTGCACCAGAGCATTGTCAGCAAGGAAACGGGCAAGAACATCTTCAGCAACGACGACGGCACGCCGTCCGAGGCGTTCATGCACTACATCGGCGGCTTGCAACGCTACATTCCGGCCGCCATGGCGCTGGTGGCGCCCTACGTGAACAGCTACCGGCGCCTGTCGCGAAACACGGCGGCGCCGATCAACATCGAGTGGGGGCATGACAACCGCACGGTCGGCATCCGTTCGCCGATTTCTTCACCGCAGGCCCGCCGCATCGAAAACCGCGTGATCGGCGCCGACGCCAACCCGTATGTGGCGCTGGCCATGACGCTGGCCTGCGGCTACCTGGGGCTGAAGAACAAGATCATGCCCAAGGCCGAGATGAAGGGCGACGCCTACCTGGCGCCGTTCAATCTGCCGCGCAGCCAGGGCGAGGCGCTCGACTGGCTGCGCCGCGAATCGGATCTGCATGAGGTGCTGGGCAAGGAGTTCATCACGGTGTATTCCGAGGTGAAGGAACTGGAGTTTCAGGAGTTCATGAAAGTCATCTCGCCCTGGGAGCGCGAACACCTGCTGCTGCATGTCTGACGCGCGCCCGGCCTTCATCGTGAAAGGAAATCGACCATGATCGACCCCAACTTCATTGCGCCCGCGGCACTGGTGCGCCGTGTGGCGGCGCAGGACACCGCGAACATCCAGGCGCTCGACAGCGCCCACTACCTCCACCCTTTCACCGATCACGGCGATCTGGCCACCCGCGGCGCACGCGTCATCACCCGGGCCGACAACATCTACGTGTGGGACTCCGAAGGCCACCGGCTGCTGGACGCCATGAGCGGGCTGTGGTGCGTGAACGCGGGCTATGGCCGCAAGGAACTGGCCGATGCCGCGTACCAGCAGATGATGACGCTGCCGTTCTACAACAGCTTTTTCCAGACCACCAACGTGCCGGCGGTCCAGCTCGCGGCGCGGCTGGCGTCGCTGGCGCCCGTGGTGGACGGCCGCGGGTTTCAGCATGTGTTCTTCTCCAGCAGCGGCAGCGAGAGCAACGACACCAATGTGCGCATGGTGCGCCGCTACTGGGACCTGCTGGGCCAGCCGCAGCGCAAGGTCATCATCAGCCGCGAGAACGCCTACCACGGCAGCACCATGGCGGGCGCGTCACTGGGCGGGATGAGCGGCATGCACGCGCAGGGCGACTTGCCGATTCCCGGCATCACGCACATCGGACAGCCGTATTTTCTGGAGGGCGCGCGGCCCGGCGAGACGGCCGACGAGTTCGGCATCCGGGCGGCGGGCTGGCTGGAAGAAAAAATCCTCGCCATCGGGCCGGACAAGGTGGCGGCGTTCATCGCCGAGCCCGTGCAAGGCGCGGGCGGCGTGATCATTCCTCCCGCCACATACTGGCCCGAGATCCAGCGCATCGTGGACCGGCATGGAATCCTGCTCATCAGCGACGAGGTGATTTGCGCCTTCGGTCGGCTGGGGCACTGGTTTGCCTACGAGAAGTTCGGGTACCGGCCCGACCTGGTGACGTTTGCCAAAGGAGTGACCAGTGGCTACATCCCGCTGGGTGGCGTGATGGTGGGCGACCGCGTGGCCAGGGTGCTCATCGAGAAGGGCGGCGAGTTCAACCACGGCTACACCTACAGCGGTCACCCGGTGGCATGCGCGGTGGCACTGGCCAATCTGGACGTCATGGCGCGGGAGAAACTGCCGCAACGCGTGCGCGAGGACACCGGCCCCTATCTGGCCCGGCAGTTCAGTGCCCTGGCCGACCACCCGCTGGTGGGGGCGGCCGAGACCTGCGGTTTTGTCGCCGGTCTTTTGCTGGTCAAATGCCGGAAAACCCGTGAACGTTTTGCCCCGGATGCCGCGGTGGGCATGCTGTGCCGCAGTCATTGCTTCAGGAACGGGTTGGTCATGCGTGCAGTGGGCGACCGGATGATCATTGCGCCGCCGCTGGTCATGACAC
Source organism: Burkholderiaceae bacterium (assembly GCA_041739435.1). GTDB lineage: Bacteria > Pseudomonadota > Gammaproteobacteria > Burkholderiales > Burkholderiaceae_C > PHCI01. Next base: position 15,569 of record JBGSNW010000126.1, on the reverse strand, counting down.
ACGGGCAGATCGACGAGATGATGGCCCTGATTCGCAGCTGCCTGGATGCGACGCTGAAAGACTTGCGTGCGGCCGGGCAGATGGCTTGAGTCGAATCGAATATTTGTTACAGTATTTCCTTCCGGTGAGGGGCGAACCGGGCCACCTGGAAATCGCAGGCCCGTGTGGCGAGCGATGCGAGAGGACCGGGGTGCTGATGCCCGGGTTTCGTCCTGTTTTTCTACTTTGTCCCGAGTGTTCATCACGATGAAAAAGCAATTCCTTTTCCTGATGTTGGCGGCGCTGGTGTTGACTGCCTGCGGCAAGAAAGACACACCTGCCCCCGCCACACCCGTGCCGGTTGCGGCGGCACCGGCTGCACCCACCGGGCCGGTGTACGACGATGAAAAAGTTCTGAACATCTACAACTGGCCTGACTACATCCCCGAGGGCATGATTGCCGCCTTCGAGAAGGAAACCGGCATCAAGGTCAATTACGACACCTTCGAGACCAATGAGGCGCTGCATGCCAAGCTGGTGGCGGGAAACACCGGCTATGACATCGTGGTTCCCGGAACCGTGTTTGCCAAGGGCCAGATCGAGGGCGGGCTGCTCAGGCCGCTTGAAAAGGACAAAATTCCGAACCTGGCCAACCTGGACCCGGCCATCATGGCGACCCTGACCAAGGCCGACCCGGGCAACAACCACCTGGTGCCCTGGGCCTGGGGATTCACGACCGTCGGCATCAACCGTACCCGGGTGGAGAAGGCGCTGGGAGGTTTGGCCATGCCCGAAAACGCGTGGGATCTCGTGTTCAAACCCGAATACACCCAGAAGTTGAAATCCTGCGGCATTGCCTACCTTGATTCGCCGACAGAAATCATTCCGGTGGCCTTGCACTACATCGGCAAGGACGCGTATTCCAACAACCCGGCCGATTACAAGGAGGTCGGGGCCATGCTGGCCAAGGTGCGCAAGGATGTCCGGCTGTTCAGCTCGACCATGATTGACGATATTGCAGGCGGCAAGGCCTGCGTGGCGATTGGCTGGTCCGGCGACATCAATATTGCCGCCGGCCGGGCCAGGGAAAACGGGTCCAAGGACGTCATCGAAGCCTTGTTGCCCAGCACGGGCGCGCTGATCTTTTTTGACACCATGGCCCTGACCAAAGACGCCAGGCATCCGAACAATGCAGCAGCCTTCATCAACTTCTATCTGCGGGGCGAGAACGCCGCTGCGATGGGCAACGAGATGAGCTACCCCACAGGCAACAAGGCCGCGTTGCCGCTGCTCAAACCCGAGATCGCGGGCAACAAGACCATCTTTGTCAGTTCCGACTACTTCGCCAAAATGATCCCGCCCAGCAGCTTCACCAATGAAGCGCGCGAAGGGCTTGCCAGTGCTTACAGCAGCTTCAAGAAGGGAAGTTGACTCTCCCATGGCGGCGCCCGGCAAGCAGGACGATTTCCTGGTCACTGAAAAACTCGTCAAGCGCTTTGACGAAACGGTGGCCGTCGACGAGGTATCGCTGTCAGTTCAAAGGGGTGAAATTTTTGCCCTGCTTGGCAGTTCGGGCTGTGGGAAGTCCACCCTGCTGCGCATGCTTGCCGGCTTTGAGCAACCCACGTCGGGAAGGATTCTTCTGGGAGGCAAGGACGTGGTGCGGCTGCCACCGTATGACCGGCCCGTGAACATGATGTTCCAGTCGTACGCGCTGTTTCCGCACCTGGACATCTGGGACAACGTGGCCTTTGGCCTCAAGCGGGAGGGTTTGCCAAAAGCCGAAATTCAGCAGCGGACCGACGACATGCTGGCCTTGGTGCAGCTTTCATCCTATGCCCGGCGCAAGCCACACCAGCTCTCGGGTGGCCAGCAGCAGCGGGTGGCGCTGGCGCGCAGTCTGGCCAAACGACCGATACTGCTGCTGCTGGACGAGCCGCTGGGGGCGCTGGACAAAAAACTGCGCGAGCACACACAGTTCGAACTGGTCAACATCATCAAAAAAGTGGGCGTGACCGTGGTCATGGTGACGCACGATCAGGAAGAAGCCATGACCATGGCCAGCCGGATCGCCGTCATGAGCAAGGGGCGTGTGCTGCAGGTGGGCACACCCGAGGAAATTTACGAACATCCGCGCAACCGCTTCGTGGCCGACTTCATCGGCAACGTGAACCTGTTTGCCGGCACGCTCAGTGTCGATGAGCCTGACCGTTGTGCCGCGCAGACCGCGATTGGCGAGATTCGCGTGGGCCATGGGGTCAGCGGCACGCTGCACATGCCGGTGTCGATCGCCGTGCGGCCCGAGAAGATCGAGATCAGCAAGACCCGTCCGGCCAGTGTGAGTGTCAACCTGTTCGAGGGCAAGGTTCGGGAGATCGCCTACTTCGGCTCGTACAACACCTACGTGGTGGAGTCCGCGGATGGCAGCAGAATCAAGATTACCGAGGCCAACACCTCGCGCCATGCGTTGTCCGACATGACCTGGGAAGACGAGGTCTTTTTCTGGTGGAGTGACAGTGCCGGCGTGGTGCTGCGGGATTGATTCCCCCCGGAGATCCAGACATGCCCCTGCGCTTTCCCGTGCCCGGCCGGCGTTTCGTGATCGGCGTGCCTTATGCATGGTTGCTGGTCTTTTTTTTCCTGCCGTTCCTGATCCTGCTGTACATCAGCTTTGTGGACATGGGCAATGGCGTCAACCCGTTCCAACCCATCTGGCACAGCGAAACCGGAGTCCTGAGCCTAAAGTACGAGAACTACTGGACCATTTTCCGGGACGGGGAAGGTGGTGCGCTGTTCAAGACGCTGTACATCGAGGCTTACCTGCGTTCGCTCCGGTACGCGCTATGGACCGCGCTGCTGTGTCTATTCTTCGGTTATCCGTTCGCCTATTTCATTGCGCGTTCGTCTCCCGCCGCGCGGCCCGCGTTGCTGATGATGGTGATGCTGCCGTTCTGGACCTCGTTTCTGTTGCGCGTGTACGCATGGAAGGGCATTCTGGCCGACCAGGGGGTGTTCAACCAGTTGCTTCTTGCGCTGGGCGTCGTCGATGAGCCGGTTCAGATGCTCTACACCAATGTGTCGATGCTGGTGGGCATGACCTATGTCTACCTGCCGTTCATGGTTTTGCCGCTGTACGCCACACTCGTGAAGATGGATTTCCGCCTTCTGGAGGCCGCATACGACCTGGGCGCCACGCCGTTCAAGGCCTTTTGGCTGGTGACGGTGCCACTTTCCCGCGCCGGCATCATCGCCGGGTTCATGCTGGTGTTCATCCCTGCACTAGGTGAGTTCGTGATTCCGTCGCTTCTGGGGGGGCCTGAAAACCTCATGATTGGCCGTGTGGTCTGGGACGAGATGTTCACCAGCAACAACTGGCCGCGTGCAACGGCCCTGGCCGTGGTGATGATCGCGCTGATCATCGTGCCACTGGCGCTTTACTACCGCTACACCGGCAACCAGGCCGAGCGGAACTGAGAGCGCGGCGATGCGATTCCTGGAAAAACACTTTGGCAAGGCCTGGATGGCGGTGGTGTACCTGTTCTTGTACCTGCCACTGCTCTTCATGATCGTGTTCAGCTTCAACAGCACCCGGCAGGACGCGAATTTCACCGGCTTGTCGCTGCGCTGGTACGAGGCCCTGACACGTGACACCAAGATAGTTGAAGGGTTCTGGCTGTCGCTCAAGGTGGCAGCGGTCACCGGTGTACTGTCGGCCGTTCTGGGCACCCTGGCCGCCTTTGTGCTGGTGCGATATCGCCGCTTTGCGGGGCGCACCGCTTTTTCGGGCATGGTCAATGCGCCGCTCGTGATGCCCGAGGTGGTGATTGGCTTGTCGCTGCTGTTGCTGATGGTGGGGTCACAGAATGCCTTCGGCTGGCCCGAGCGCGGCATGTTGACAATCATCCTGGGCCACACGCTGTTGGGCATGGCCTACGGCATGGTGGTGATCCAGAGCCGGCTGATGGAGATGGATCGCAGCATCGAAGAGGCCGCCATGGACCTGGGTGCGCGACCGCATCAGGTGTTCTTCCTGGTGACACTGCCCAATATTTTCCAGGCCATCCTGGCGGCCTTCCTGCTGGCCTTCACGCTGTCGTTTGACGATGTGGTGATTTCCGAGTTCCTCTCCGGCCCGGGGGTGAACACCCTGCCGCAGGTGATCTTTGGCTACGCGCGCCGCGGCATCAACCCCACGATCTACGCTGCGGCCACGCTGCTGATCGTGACCGTGACGGTGGTGATCGTGAGCTATGCGATCTGGGTGGCGCGTTCCACACGTCGGCGCGAGCGCGAGATCGCCGCGGCCACCCGGACGGATCCGTCGGCCCTTCGTTGATCCCTTGCACCGCAGTGCGGGCCGGTTCCGGGGAGCCCGAACATGCTGCGGACCTCGTTCGGTCAAACGGTCCGGCCCTTATGACGTTTCATGATCTGGAATGGATGTGCATGTGATGGCGAATTCAAATGACGCGCAGCAACATTTTTTCTTGATATGGAAAATTGAATCTCATATTGTGGATTATTAATACTAAGCTATTGTTTTATAAGGGAAATATTTTTGTCTTATATAAGACATAAGAGATGGTCAAAGTCTTTTAGAAGACTTAAAGTTACTCCATCGACAGCCTTCACGCTGCAAGGCTGGTTTGAGAGGTTTTCATCAACTCAAGGAGTGACTTCATGCCGCAATCCCTTACCGAACAACTCAGCCGCGAACAGCAGGTTGCCGCCCTCGAAAAAGACTGGGCCACCAACCCCCGCTGGAAGGGCATCAAGCGAGGCTACAGCGCCGCCGACGTCGTGCGTTTGCGTGGCTCGTTTCCGATCGAGCACACGATCGCCCGCCGCGGTGCCGAAAAGCTGTGGCACCTGCTGCACACCGAACCTTACGTCAACACCCTGGGCGCGCTGACGGGCGGCCAGGCGATGCAGCAGGTCAAGGCGGGTGTCAAGGCCATCTACCTGTCGGGCTGGCAGGTTGCTGCCGACAACAACACCTATTCGTCGATGTACCCGGATCAGTCGCTGTACCCGGTGGACTCGGTGCCGAAGGTGGTGGAGACCATCAACAACACCTTCCGTCGTGCCGACGAAATCCAGCATTCCAAAGGCATCGACGCGGGCGACAAGGAGTACATCGACTACTTCGCGCCCATCGTGGCCGATGCCGAAGCCGGTTTCGGCGGCGTGCTGAATGCCTTCGAGCTGATGAAGTCCATGATCAAGGCCGGCGCTGGCGCGGTGCACTGGGAAGACCAGCTTGCGTCCGTCAAGAAATGCGGCCACATGGGCGGCAAGGTGCTGCTGCCGACCCGCGAGTCCTGCCAGAAGCTGATTGCCGCGCGCATGGCCGCCGACGTCTGCGGCGTGCCGACCCTGGTCATCGCCCGCACCGATGCGGAAGCCGCCGACCTGCTGACCTCCGACTACGATGAGATCGACAAGCCTTTCCTGACCGGTGAGCGCACCGCCGAAGGTTTCTACAAGACCCGCAAGGGCCTGGATCAGGCCGTGGCCCGCGCCAATGCCTACGCCCACTACGCCGATCTGGTGTGGTGTGAAACCGGCACGCCCGACCTCGAATTCGCCAAGAAATTTGCCGACGCCGTGCACAAGGTTCACCCCGGCAAGATGCTGGCGTACAACTGCTCGCCTTCGTTCAACTGGAAGAAGAACCTGGACGACGCCACCATCGCCAAGTTCCAGCGCGAACTTGGCGCCATGGGATACAAGTACCAGTTCATCACGCTCGCCGGTATCCACTCCATGTGGTACAACATGTACGACCTGTCGCAAGACTATGTCAAGCGCGGCATGACGGCGTACATCGAGAAGGTGCAAGAGCCCGAATTCGCAGCCCGCGACCGCGGCTATACCTTCGTGTCGCACCAGCAGGAAGTCGGCACGGGCTACTTTGACGAGGTCACCACGGCCATTCAGGGCGGGCAATCCAGCGTGACCGCGCTGACCGGCTCGACCGAAGAAGAACAATTCCACTGATCGAAACAACGCTGTCACACCCTCCGGCCCGCGCGCCCAACACCGGCAAGGTGTGGCCCGCGGGCTTTTTTGCGTCGCAGGCCGTTAGAATCATGGTTTTGGCCAACAAGAGCGAGAAAGGCAACCTGGTTATGACACCGCGAACTAGCGTTTCCAGATTGACAAGCCCGGTTGGCCGCTAGTCCGCGCGCCTTGGGCGCAGAGTGCTATGTATTTTGAATGAAGCGCGGACAGGTCCGCGCTTTTTTTTCGCGCACGGTGTGCGCCAGAGACTGAACATGATCCACATCACACTTCCAGACGGTTCCCAACGCGATTTCCCCGGCCCGGTGACGGTGGCCGAAGTGGCCGCATCGATCGGGGCCGGTCTGGCCAAGGCGGCGCTGGCCGGCAGGATCGATGGCAAGGTGGTGGACACGAGCCACCTGATTTCAGCCGACAGTCCGCTTTCCATCATTACCGCCAAGGATGCCGAGGGCTTGGAGCTCATTCGCCACTCCACCGCGCATTTGTTGGCCTACGCGGTCAAGGAGCTCTTCCCCGAGGCGCAAGTCACCATCGGCCCGGTGATCGAGCACGGCTTTTTCTATGATTTTTCGTACAAACGCCCGTTCACGCCCGAAGACCTGCTGGCGATCGAAAAGCGCATGACCGAACTGGCCGCGAAGGACGAGCCCGTGGTGCGGCGGGTGTTGCCGCGCGATGAGGCGGTGGCGTACTTCAAGGGCATGGGCGAGCACTACAAGGCCGAAATCATCGCCAGCATCCCGAGCAATGAGGATGTGAGCCTGTACCGCGAAGGTGCATTTGAAGACCTGTGTCGTGGCCCGCACGTTCCCAGCACGGGCAAGCTCAGGCACTTCAAGCTCATGAAGGTGGCCGGTGCCTACTGGCGCGGTGATCATCGCAATGAGATGCTTCAGCGTATCTATGGCACGGCATGGGCCACCAAGGAAGAGTTGCAGCAGCACCTGACGATGCTGGAAGAAGCCGAAAAACGCGACCACCGCAAGCTCGGGAAGGAGCTGGATCTGTTTCACATCGACGACCACGCGCCGGGCGTCGTGTTCTGGCATCCCAAAGGCTGGACGGTGTGGCAGGAGGTCGAGCAATACATGCGCCGCGTTTATCGCGACAACGGCTACCAGGAGGTCAAGGGTCCGCAGTTGCTGGATCAGTCGCTGTGGGAGAAAACCGGCCATTGGGACAAGTACCGTGAAAACATGTTCACGACCGAAAGTGAGAAGCGCGATTACGCGCTCAAGCCCATGAACTGCCCGGGGCATATCCTGATCTTCAAGCAAGGCATCAAGAGCTACCGCGACCTGCCGCTGCGGTATGGCGAATTCGGGCAATGCCACCGCAACGAGCCCACGGGCGGACTGCACGGCATCATGCGGGTGCGTGGCTTCACGCAGGACGATGGGCACATCTTCTGCACCGAAGACATGATCCTTGGCGAATGCACGGCCTACACCACGCTGCTGCAGAAGGTGTATGCCGACTTCGGTTTCAGGAACATCATCTACAAGGTCGCGACGCGCCCTGAAAAGCGAATCGGCTCCGAGGAGAGTTGGGACAAGGCCGAACACGCACTCATGGAAAGCCTGCGGGCGTCCGGCTGCGAGTTCGAGATTGCGCCGGGCGATGGCGCTTTCTATGGCCCCAAAATCGAATACACGCTCAAGGACGCCATCGGGCGCCAGTGGCAGTGCGGCACGATGCAGGTTGATTTTTCGATGCCCGAGCGGCTGGACGCCGAATACGTGGGCGAGGACGGCGCGCGCCATCGGCCGGTGATGCTGCACCGCGCGATCGTGGGCAGCCTGGAGCGCTTCATTGGAATTTTGATCGAAGAGCACGCCGGTGCATTGCCGGTTTGGCTGGCACCGGTGCAGGTTCAGGTGCTCAATATCACCGATTCGCAGGCCGATTACGCCCGGGAAGTGGCCAAAACGCTGAAAAATCAAGGGCTTAGGGTCGAATTGGACCTGCGCAACGAGAAAATTACGTATAAAATACGAGAGCATTCAATGCAAAAGCTGCCCTACATCCTTGTCGTTGGCGACAAGGAGAAGGCGGCAGGTGCTGTCGCAGTGCGCGCCCGGGGCAACAAAGACCTGGGTGTGATGTCCCTTCAAGCCTTTGCTGACGTGATCGCCCGGGATGTCGCCTCTAAAGCCTGATTTTCAATGAAATGGTGCTTTAGTCCGCGTGAAATGGACAGAGTTTGCTATCTTTTGGATGGTAATTGAATTTGAAGGATTTGAACCATCGCTACTGAATTTCGTGACCGTCGCCACCGTGAAGAGCGCAAGCACCGGTTGAACCGGGAAATCATGGCCCCTGAAGTGCGACTTTCCGGCCCTGAAAACGAGCCCCTCGGTGTGGTCAGCCTCATGGAGGCGCTGCGCATGGCGGGTGAATTGGACGTGGATCTGGTTGAAATTGCGGCCACGGCGAATCCGCCGGTCTGTCGCCTGATGGACTATGGCAAGTTCAAATACCAGGAGCAGAAAAAAGCTGCGGAAGCCAAGGCCAAGCAGACGGTCATTGAAATCAAGGAAATCAAGTTCCGCCCGGGCACCGACGACGGTGACTACAACATCAAGATGCGCAATATCCGGCGCTTCCTGGCGGAGGGCGACAAATGCAAGATCACGCTGCGCTTTCGAGGGCGCGAGATCACGCACCAGGAGATCGGGATGGCGCTGTTGCAGCGTATCCGCGACGATCTGGCGGACTTGATCGTGGTGGAGCAGTTCCCGAAGCTCGAAGGTCGGCAGATGATCATGATGATTGCGCCGGGCAAGAAAAAATCGGGTGGGGCTGCCAAGCCCGCGGCTGAAGCGGTTTCCGCGACGACCGCATGAATTTTGCGTTTCGCGGGTGGGTCGCCTGCGGATAGCAGACGGAGGGCCGCAAGGCGCTCCAAAACCGGTGCAGGTTGCAAGACCTGCCCCACAAGTGGCTCGGGGCCCCCAAGGCTGCAAGGAGTTTGCAGACGCCTCACGAGCACAATGAAAAAGGAGCATGAACATGCCCAAAATGAAGACCAAGAGCAGCGCGAAAAAGCGTTTTCGCGTTCGTCCCGGTGGCACCGTCAAGCGCGGTCAAGCCTTCAAGCGTCACATCCTGACGAAGAAGACCACCAAGAACAAGCGCCACCTGCGCGGGTCGGTGACGGTTCATGAAACCAACATGGTTTCCATGGCCGCCATGCTGCCCGGCATGGGCATTTGATCAACTGACGAACAAGGAGAACACACATGCCTCGCGTCAAACGTGGTGTAACAGCCCGCGCCCGTCACAAGAAAGTCCTGGCCCTGGCCAAAGGTTTCCGCGGTCGCCGCGGCAATGTCTTCCGCATCGCCAAAGAAGCGGTGATGAAGGCTGGGCAATATGCCTACCGGGACCGTCGTACCAAGAAGCGCGTATTCCGCCAGTTGTGGATCGCCCGTATCAACGCCGCTGCGCGTGAATGCGGCTTGACCTACAGCCAGTTCGCCAACGGCCTGAAGAAGGCAGCCATCGAAATCGACCGCAAAATGCTGGCGGACATCGCCGTGCATGACAAGGCCGCTTTTGCTGGCATCGTGGAGCAAGTCAAAGCCAAGCTGGCCGCTTAATTCACGAAGGATGCTGTCTCTGCGGCAGCGTTCGGCGAAGAAAATCAAAGGGGTTGAGGCTTGCGAAGGCTTCAACCCTTTTTTGTTCGGATGACCTGTAACGACCTATGAACGAGCTGGATACATTGGCTGACGCCGCCCGGGCCAGTTTTGCCCAGGCCCTGACCCCTTCGGACCTTGAAAATGCCAAGGCGCTTTACCTTGGAAAGGCGGGCCGCATTACCGAACTCATGAAGGGCATGGCCAGCTTGAGCGTGGACGAAAAGAAAACGCGCGGTGCGGCCATCAACCTGACCAAACAGGCGATCGAGGCCGCCTTGACAGACCGCCGGCAGGCCCTGGCCGCGGCTGAACTGCAAGCCCAGCTGCAAGCCGAGGCACTGGACGTGACCCTGCCCGGCCGCCAGCACGGGCAGGGTGGACTCCATCCGGTGTCGCTCACCCTGGAGCGCATCGAGAACATCTTCGGCTCCATGGGGTTCGAAGTGGCCCAGGGCCCGGAGATCGAAACCGACTGGTTCAACTTCACTGCACTCAACACGCCCGAGGATCATCCCGCGCGGTCGATGCACGACACTTTCTACGTCGAGGGGGGGTACCTGCTGCGCACGCACACCAGCCCCATGCAGATTCGCTACGCCGTGCAGCATGTCAAGAAGCACCGTGCGGAGCTGGACGCGGGGCAAGGCATGCCGGAAATCCGGGTGATTGCGCCAGGCCGGACTTACCGCGTGGACAGCGATGCAACCCATTCGCCGATGTTCCACCAGTGCGAAGGGTTGTGGATTGGCGAAAACGTGAGCTTCAAGGACCTGAAGGTCGTCTTCACCGACTTCTGCCGGACCTTTTTTGAAAGCGACGATCTGGTGCTGCGTTTTCGCCCCAGTTTCTTTCCGTTCACCGAGCCGAGTGCTGAAATCGACATTCAGTTTCAGAGCGGACCGCTGGCCGGGCGCTGGCTGGAAGTGGCCGGGTCCGGTCAGGTTCACCCGAACGTGGTGCGCAACATGGGGCTGGACCCCGAGCAGTTCATCGGCTTTGCGTTTGGCATGGGCCCGGACCGCCTCACCATGCTGCGCTATGGCGTGAACGATCTGCGTCTGTTTTTTGACGGCGACATGCGATTCCTCAGCCAGTTCCGCTGATCCCACCACGCCACATCACCTACACCGACATGCAATTTCCAGAGTCCTGGTTGCGCGAATTCTGCAACCCGCCCATCACCACCCAGCAGTTGGCCGACACCCTGACCATGGCGGGTCTTGAGGTGGAAGCCCTTTCGCCCGTTGCGCCGCCGTTCACGAAGATCGTCGTCGGCGAAATCAAGGAGGCGGTCCAGCATCCGAACGCCGACCGGCTGCGCGTATGCCAGGTCGATGCCGGGCAGGGCGCATGGCTCAACGTTGTGTGCGGTGCGCCCAACGCACGCGTCGGCATCAAGGTGCCACTCGCGCTGGTTGGTGCAGAACTGCCGCCTGGGGAGGATGGCAAGCCGTTCCAGATCAAGGTCGGGAAGCTGCGCGGCGTCGAGAGCCAGGGCATGCTGTGCTCGGCGCGTGAACTCAAACTCTCGGACGATCATGGTGGGCTGCTTGAACTTGCCGCCGACGCGCCGGTTGGCGTTGACATCCGTGAGTATCTGCAACTGGACGACACGCTCTTCACGCTCAAGCTCACGCCCAACCTGGCCCATTGCCTGAGCGTGTACGGCGTGGCGCGCGAATTGTCGGCCCTGACTGGCGCGCCGCTGAAGCAGCCTGAGTTTGCGCCCACGCCCGTTACCCAGCCCGATCGCCAACCCGTTCGTGTGAGCGCGCCGGATCTGTGTGGGCGGTTTTCCGGGCGCATCGTGCGCAATGTGAACACGCAGGCCCCTACCCCGAAGTGGATGGTGGATCGCCTGGCGCGTTGCGGGCAGCGCAGTGTCACGGCGCTGGTGGACATCTCCAACTATGTCATGTTCGAGTTGGGGCGGCCTTCGCACATTTTTGATATGGACAAGATCAACGGCACACTCGATGTGCGCTGGGGTCGCGCGGGCGAACAACTCAAGCTGCTCAATGGCAGTACCGTCACGGTGGACGAGACGATAGGCGTGATTGCCGATGACAAGTGCGTTGAATCTCTGGCGGGCATCATGGGCGGCGACGCAACGGCGGTCTCCGACACCACCAAGCACGTGTATGTGGAGGCGGCCTTCTGGTGGCCCAAGGCCATCGCGGGTCGTTCGCGCCGCTACAACTTCGCCACCGACGCGGGACACCGGTTCGAACGGGGCGTCGACCCGAGCGGGACCGTGGCGCATATCGAACGCATCACGCAGCTGATTCTTGAGATTTGTGGTGGACAGGCGGGCCCGGTCGACGACGTCCAGCCCAACATGCCGGTTGCGCAAGCCGTCACGCTGCGTGTGGCGAGGGCGGCCAAGGTGATCGGGATGCCGCTGACGCAGACGCAATGCGCGGATGCCCTCCGCCGGTTGGGCCTGGAGGTGACCGAAGGCGAGGGGGCCGTGACCGTGGTGCCCCCCCTGTACCGGTTTGACCTGACGATCGAGGAGGACCTGATCGAAGAAGTGGTGCGCGTCATCGGCTACAACCAGTTGCCGACAAGCCCACCGATGGCGCCGATCCGCCCAAGGCTTCGACCCGAGGCGCAGCGCAGCGCGTTTGCGGTACGTCGGTCGCTGGCTGCGCTGGGCTACCAGGAAACCATCAATTTCAGCTTTGTGGAAGAACGCTGGGAGCGCGAACTGGCGGGCAATGCCAACCCCGTGCGCCTGCTCAATCCAATCGCCAGCCAAATGGGCGTGATGCGCTCGTCATTGCTGGGTTCTTTGCTACAGGTTCTGAAGTTCAACATAGATCGCAAGGTGTCACGGGTGCGCGCATTCGAGGTCGGGCGCGTTTTCTTGCGCGATGCCTCGGTGCGTAACACCGACACGACCGTCGAGGGGTTTTTCCAGCCGGTGCGAGTGGCCGGTGTGGCATGGGGCGAAGCGGAACCTGTGCAATGGGGCTGCAGAGACCGTCAGGTCGATTTTTTTGATATCAAGGGGGACGTGGAGAGCCTGCTGTCGCCTCTCTTGGTGCAGTGCCAGCCCTCGACCCACCCGGCAATGCACCCGGGTCGGTGTGCGCAGGTGCTGATGCACGGGAGTGCCATTGGATACGTTGGCGAATTGCATCCGCAATGGCGACAGGCCTATGACTTGCCTGGTGCCCCGATGATGTTCGAACTCGACCTGGACGCCGTTCTCGCGCGCGATGTGCCCGCCTTCACGACAGTCGCCCGATTTCAATCGGTGGAGCGCGATCTTGCGCTCATCGTTTCCGAGTCGGTGTCACACGCGGCCCTGATCACCGCGATCCACGAAGCGCCCACGCAAGGCCTGCTGCGCAGTGCTGCGCTGTTTGACGTGTACCGTCCCAAACAACCGGACGCCGGATTCGGGGCAAGTGAGAAAAGCCTGGCAGTTCGCATGACACTGCGCAGCGACGCAGGGACACTGACGGACGATCAGATCGACGCGGCCGTGCAGACGGTCATTCATCACCTGGGGAATCGGCTGGGCGCCAGGCTGCGCGCCTGAACCAGAACCGGCAGGGAGTCAAACCCAATGGACAGAGGAGCAGGCAACATGGAATTCTCGGTCGAAAGTCTGGAAACACCGGCGCTGACCAAGGCGCAACTGGCGGAACTGCTGTTCGAGCAGATCGGCCTGAACAAGCGCGAGTCCAAGGACATGATTGATGCCTTTTTTGTCCTGGTCGCGGACAGCCTGGTGGACGGACAGGACGTCAAGATTTCAGGATTCGGCAATTTCCAGATACGGACCAAGGCGCCCCGCCCGGGCCGCAACCCCCGCACGGGGGAGGCCATCCCTATTCAGGCACGCCGAGTCGTCACCTTTCACGCCAGTCACAAGCTCAAGGAGCAGATTCAGGGTGCCAATCCAGGGCCAACCGTGGTGTGAAACAACATCCTGTGACATTTTGGCAGTATCTGACGAGACAGGCTTTGCACCCGATGTTGACTTAGAGTAACCTAGAAGCTTTCTCTCCTACAACATTGATTTCAATGGAGAAAGCACTCCCTTCCATACCGGCCAAACGCTACTTCACCATTGGTGAGGTCAGCGATTTGTGCGGCGTCAAGCCACATGTGCTACGGTATTGGGAGCAGGAGTTCACGCAACTGAGGCCGATGAAGCGGCGTGGAAACCGTCGCTACTACCAGCACCATGAGGTCCTGATGATCCGTCGGATCCGCGACCTGCTGTACGACCAAGGTTTTACGATCAGTGGCGCGCGCAACAAGCTGCAGGAGCTTGTGCAGGGCGAACGCGACAAGCGAAAAGCCGGGGAGGTTTTGCTTGACGGTGTCGATGTGATCGAGATTGAAGACTCTTCATTTGGGGATTTCGATGAAAGCGAGTCGGCGGGCGAGGAGCCCGAGGTGTCGCATCGATTGATGCTGGTTCGACGTGAATTGTTTGAAATACGCGAGCTATTGTCGGCCGCACACTGAAAGCTCTGGCTATAATGCAAGGCTTGTCGGCGTGTAGCGCAGCCTGGTAGCGCACTTGCATGGGGTGCAAGGGGTCGCGAGTTCGAATCCCGCCACGCCGACCAAAAAAATCAACGGGTTAGTTCAGAAATGGGCTAACCCGTTTTTCTTTACGGCGTTCCGGGGGTAAACCGGGGGGTAAACCAACCGGCTGCTTTCACGAAAGTTGGGTTTGCGTAGTGGTCTATGCGATGGCGGTCTATGCGCATACGAACGTCAGTTATCCCTACGCTACACACCCTTCAAGGCAATTGCAATGTGGGTGTACGACTTCGTCTTTGGTGCCGCTGCCGAAGGCCAGTGGATCAAGTGCCTGACTGTCATAGGCAAATACACGCACGAGTGCTTGGCAATCGACGTGGCTGGACCCACTCGCTCGCGCCGCGTGGTGGAGGTACTCCGGCGCGCGTCAAGGTAGTTGTCGCCTGAGTCACGCAGCTTTGAGCTGAGTATGTTGAACGCAGGCGGCCAGCTTGACCACCTCGTCTCGTTCTGGATTGAGGGTCACCACGTCGACGAGCGACCAGTCTCTGGTGGCCCCCGACCAGCGAGCCGGATGGCGCTGTCGGGCCTGGCGGTACAGCGTGTGCCGTGCCGCCAGAATGGCCTGATCCTGCCCGGTGTGGCGCTGCTGTGGGCTCACATAGCGGATGCCGCTGTGGCGGTGCTCCACGTTGTACCAACGCACGAATTCAGCGGCCCAGGCTCGGGCATCATCCAGCGTCTCAAAGCCCTGCGCCGGGAACTCCGGGCGGTACTTGGCCGTACGGAACAACGACTCGGCAAACGCGTTGTCATCGCTCACCCGGGGCCGCGAGTACGAGGGCTTGATGCCCAGCCAGTTGAGCATGGGCAGCACCGTGGTGGCCTTCAGGGTGGAGCCGTTGTCGCCGTGCAGTACGGGTTTGGTGTCCATCGCTGCGATGCCCTCGCTCAGCGCGGTGCGCCGCACCAGGTGCACGGCATGCACAGAGTCGTCGCTGTCGTGTACTTCGGCACCCACGATCTTTCGGCTGTACAGGTCCAGGATCAGGTACAGGTGGAACCACCTGCCCATCACCTTGGCGGGCAAGTAGGTCATGTCCCAGCACCACACCTGGCCTGGGGCGGTGGCGATGTGGGTGGTGGGCGGCTTTGTCGCTCGGGGTACCTTGGCGCGTCTCCGGCGCTTGTTCTGCCCGGCGGCCTTGAGCACGCGCGCCATGCTGGACTCGCTGCCCAGGTACACGCCCTCGTCCGCCAGCATGGGCACGATACGCGCCGGCGGCGCGCAAGCAAAGCGCGGCTCGTTGGCCACTGCCAGCAGAGCAGCACGCTCGGCAGGACTCAGGGCATGGCTGGGCATCGGGCGCACGGCGCACGGCCTGCCATCGCCCCTGCAGAGGCCTGCGC
>JBGSNW010000076.1:0-1586 GCA_041739435.1 Burkholderiaceae bacterium | reverse complement strand
AATGAGCTTTTTAAATGGAGGAGTTCCGGGCTTGCCTTCAAAGCGGATGGCAAAGGCACGGCAGCCCTGGCCCGCGAACACCACGTCAAAGGGCACGGCCTCACCCCCTTCGCGCAAATCACCGGCATTGCACAGCGGCACCCACGGCGCGGACGCCGCACCCGCTTCGGGCAGCACGGGAATCAGGCGTTGCCCAGCAGCCACTGCGTAAGCTCCCCCACCGAATGCGCCACAAACCGGGGGCGCAGCACATCGAACGTGCCATGCGCATGGGCGCCGTAACTCACCCCCACGCTGGCGCAACCCGCGTTCAGCGCCATCTGCAGGTCGTGAGTGGTGTCGCCGATCATCAGTGTGCGCTCGGGCGCCACGCCAAACTCGGCCATGAGCTCGCGCAGCATGCGCGGGTCGGGTTTGCCGGCGGTTTCGTCGGCCGTGCGCGAGCCGTCAAACACCGATTTGAGCGCCACCGAATGCAGCACCTCGTCGAGCCCGCGCCGGCTTTTGCCGGTCGCCACCGCCAGAAAGTGCTGGCGCGTCCGGAGCGCGGCCAGCAGGGGCAGCACGCCGTCAAACAGACTCAGGTCGTCCTGGTGCTTCAGGTAGTGCTGGCGGTAGCGCGCGCCCAGTTCGGGGTATTTTTCGGTCGGCACATCGGGCGCGGCATGGGCCAGCGCCTGCATGAGGCCCATGCCGATCACGTACGCAGCGGCGTCGTCGGTGGGCCGTGCGCCGCCCACGTCGGTCACCGCGCTCTGGATACAGCGCACGATGATCTGCGTGGAATCGAACAGCGTGCCGTCCCAGTCAAAGGCGATCAGGTCAAACTGGCGGGGTCGGGGCGTTGGCTGGGACATGGGCAACAAACTGGTCAAGTTCAGGGGGCAGGGGCGACAGCAGTTCGATCCGCTCGCCGCTGGCCGGGTGGCTGAACTGTAACCGCCAGGCGTGCAGGAACATGCGCTTGAGACCGTCCTTTTGCAGGGCCTTGTTGCGCTCGAAATCGCCGTATTTGTCGTCGCCGGCAATTGGGTGCCCGGCCGACGCCAGGTGCACGCGGATCTGGTGCGTGCGCCCGGTTTTGATGGTCACCTCCAGCAGCGTGAAACCGTCGAGCTTGCGGGCCACCTTGACCAGCGTGACGGATTTCATGCCGTCCGGGTCGTCCCGGGCCACCACCTTGACACGCCGCTCGCCTTCGCCCGCGCCGCCCGCCACCAGGTACTTGTGCAGCGGCTGGTCGAGCACTTTCTGGCGGGCGGGCCAGGCGCCCAGCACCAGCGCCAGGTAGGTCTTGCCGGTCTCGCGGTCGCGGAACTGGTCTTGCAGCGCCGTCAGGGCCGACCGCTTCTTGGCCAGCAGCAGGATGCCCGAGGTCTCTCGGTCCAGCCGGTGCACCAGCTCCAGATAACGCGCCTGCGGCCGGGCGCGGCGCACTTGTTCGATGACGCCAAAACTCACGCCCGAGCCGCCGTGCACGGCCACGCCCGCCGGTTTGTCGATGGCCAACAGGTGTTCATCCTCCAGCAACACCGGGAATTCGCGCGCCGGTGCGGGCGCGGCCGCTTTTTCGGCCGCGCGCCCGG
>JBGSNW010000021.1:0-9141 GCA_041739435.1 Burkholderiaceae bacterium | reverse complement strand
GGTGCACGGCGTCCAGGGCCTGCAGCCGCTCACGGCTGGTGTGCAGGACGCTGCGCAAGATCGGCACCGACGCCGCGAAGGCCACGCGGTTGGAGCCCCCCTCCGGCAGGATGGACGTCACGCCGCCGTCGAATGCCTGGTTCAGGCGCCCCAGCAAAGGCCCGCAGATTGCGGCCTCGCCGTCCATGTTGACCACCACAACGCCGCCCTGCATGAGGCGGGCTCGGCAGGCATCGTAGAAATCAAGCGTTCCCAGGGCTTCGGGTTGACCGTCGAAATGGAATCCGTCCACGAGAACCACGTCAAACCGCTGCGGTGTGCGCCGCACGAACGCGGCCCCATCCGCCTGCACCACGCGAAAACGCGGGCCGTCCGGCGGCACCAGAAATTCGTCCCACAGGGCAATCACGTGCGGATTGATCTCGACCACCGTCATCGTGGTTTCAGGCAGGTAGCGATGGCAGTATCGAGCCAGGGATCCGCCGCCCAAGCCGATCATCAAAATGTGCTGTGGCGCCGGGCAGAACAGCAGGAACAGCATCATGGCGCGCGTGTATTCCAGTTCCAGACCGCAGGGATCGTCGAGGTTCATGCTGCTTTGCACGGTGTCCATGTCAAAGCGCATCAACAGGTTGCGCTCCTCCTGACGGGCAACCGGGCGCACGTTGGCGCGATCCACAAACGGCAGGAAGTCGTTGTCCATGCCTTGTTGAAGTCGGCGAAGCAGCCCCGGCGGGCCCGTCAGACCGCCGGGCCGTCGAGCACGCTGGCAATATGGCCCGGCAGCTCTTCCACCAGGTTTTGCTTGTCGAACACCAGTCGAACCCCCCATTCCCGGGCTCCTGCAAGCAAGGCATCGGTGATGAAACCGGTGGTGATGATCACCGGAAGATCCGGTCGCAGCGCGCGCAGTTCGCGCGCCAGATCCAGGCCCGAACAACCGGGCATGTTGAAGTCGGTGACGACGATGTCAAAGTCCGAAGGCTGGGCCCGAACGGCAGCCAGCCCGTCCTCAGCTCGTTCAAAACAGCTGACACGGTAACCGAGCTCTTTCAGGATCTCGGCCACCAGAAAAGCCATGGCTTCGTAGTCGTCGATATAAACAACATGGCGCCCGTGCCCGCGAATGGGCTGCTCGGATGGCGCCCCCGCATCAGGCAAGTGCGGCTGTACTGACTCCGCCGAATTGACCATGGGCAAAAACACGTCAAATCGGGTGCCTTCTCCCCGGGTGCTGCTGACTTGGACAGCCCCTTCATGCGCGCGCACAATGCCATGCACCACCGCGAGGCCCAGACCGGTCCCCTCGCCAATCGGCTTGGTTGTGTAGAAGGGCTCAAAAATTCGATTCATTGTCTCGGGGTCCATGCCAGTGCCATTGTCCTTGACCGAGAGCCGCGCGTACACCCCCGCCGGGAGCGGCCCCACACGCGCCCCTTGCGCATCATCCAGCGAGACCGATTCCAGCGCGATTTCAATCCAGCCCGGACGTGCCGGGTCCAGCGCATACCAGGCATTGGTGCAAAGATTCAACAGCACCTGCCCAATCTGTCCGGCGTCCACCCGTGCATGAAGCGGGGGATCCGTCAGGCGGGTCACCCAGTTGATGCCCGAAGGCAGCGTGGATTGAAGCAGGCGCAAGGCGTCTTCCACCACAGGACGCAGCGGCTGTATTTCGAATACCTGAGGCCGTTTCCGGCTGAACGCGAGAATTTGCTGCACCAGGTTGCGCGCACGCACGCCCGCCTGCTGGATTTCCTCCAGGTTTCGCCGGACCCGAGGCAACGCCTGCGTGTCCTGGCGGGCCAGCGCCACATTGCCCAGAATTGCCGCCAGAATGTTGTTGAAGTCGTGCGCCACGCCACCTGCGAGCGTGCCCAAGGCTTCCATTTTCTGTGCCTCACGCAGCTTTTCCTCGAGCGCCAGACGCTGCGCTTCGGCCGCAAGACGCTCGCTCACGTCGCGGATGACCACACTGGTTTTCCCACGCCCGGCGTGATCGATATACACCGTGTACGACACCTCGCCTTCAAACCGGGTCCCGTCATTGCGCAGAAAAGCGGCATGCCCCACCACGTAGCCGGGCGCGTCCGCGCTGGCGCGAACGAGCTTTTCCATCCGGGGATCACCAAGATCGGCAATTCCGATCATTCCGCGGGCCCGGAACTGCGCCGTCGTCAGGTCAAACATCCTGCACGCCACAGGGTTGGCCGACACGATGGAGCCATCGGGCGCGCCCAGCAAGACGGCGTCCATGCTCGCCTCAAACAGCAGGCGATAGTGCTCCTCGCTGTCCCGCAGGGCCGCTTCCGTCAACATCCGGTCGGTCACGTCGCGCAGAAACACCGTGGCATAGGTGTGCCCGCCCACCTGCATGCGGGAAATGGTCGCCTCGGCAGGAAACTCCGTTCCGTCCGCGCGCAACGCCACCACGCCGGTTGCCATGCCCATTTGCCGCTGCGAGCGGCCAGACCGGGAAAAGTCGTGCATGTGCTGCTGGTGCGTGTCGGCGAATCTGCGAGGCACAAATCGCGAGATGGGCGTTCCGATTGCATCGTGGTGCGCGCACAGCAGCATCCGCACAGCCGCGGCATTGAACACCTGAATCCTGAACGTGTCGTCCACCGTGATGATGGCGTCCATGGAAGAGTCGACGATGGCCTCCAGCCGTGCCTGGCTTTCCGCGACAATCTGCGCGGCTTCGATCTGCGCTGTCACCATCCGCCCCACGCCCCGGTAGCCCGTGAATTCCCCGGCGGTGGTAAAGACCGGCGAGCCCGAAATCAATGCGTATTGAAGGCGTCCGTCGGCGTCCATCCGGCTATTGCCCATGTCCCGGAACGACTCACGGCGCGCCAGGAGCGCCTGATGTGCAGCCCAATCGCCCTCGGTCAGACGTATACCGGGCACCTCCCAGCGTCGCCGCCCCAGATAATCCTCGGGGCGGAACGCGGTGCCATAACCGATTCCTGTCGACATGAGCGTGAAACGGTGTTCGCGATCCGTTTCCCAGTACCAATCGGCGGACAAATCGGCCAACGCCCGAAAACGCGCTTCACTGGCCGTGTGCAGGGCCAGCAGTCGTCGCATGCGGCGCAAGACGAACAGCAGCCCGGCGCCGAAAAACACGGTAACGATCGACGCCAGAACAGCGCGGAATAGATAGAGACCGCGACGCTCATCAAACGCCTGCATGGCCACCGCGGCGGACGAGCCCACAACAGCCACCAGCGGATAACCTCTCAGCGCGCGAAAACTCACAAAACGGTCTTCGCCATCGGGTTGGGTGGTCAGCCGAACACTCGCGGACGGCTGCCTTGACAGCTGCTCAGGCAGGCTCAGCGCCCGCCCGTCGTGGCCGAAGGTGATCGCACCGTCCTGCCACCGAATCCGGCTGAATCCGTCGAGCCCGACCAGATCCAGGACCGTGCCTTGCGCCAGGCTCACCTGGCCATGGAGACCCATGAAAACTCGGGGGTCAATTGCGACAAATACGGCCCCGTTCCGCGCGACGCCCTGTCCCTGGAATTTCCGGACCAGCGTGACGAGTCGCCGCCCGTCAGGGGCACCCGGGCTGATCCGCGCGATGTAGAGCGTGTCGCCGCTGGCGGCAAAGGCACCCGACAGATCGCCGGGGTCGAATGCCGCGCCTTCATGGGCCGAAACAGCAGAGATGACCTTGGCGTGCCGATCCAGAATGCCATGAGCGCCAACACTGGCAGGGGCAATTCCGAGTCGTTTCAGGTTTTCGGGCATATCGGGCAAACGGCCGGTTTGTCCGATGTGATCCCGCATCGTCAACAACAATTGATCGAATTTTTCAAGCAGGCGAAGGCTCTGCTCCGCATGGGCCAGCACGAGGCTGTCATTGCTCCGGACCTCGGTTGCCTGCGTTTCACGTCGTTCGAGGTCAATGCGTTGCCCCGTCACCAGCCAGATCACGGCCAGCAGGGGAACCAGGGCCGCCAGAAGCAACCCCGCCTGTCGCCCTGGGTCGGCGAGCCACTGAAGGATTTTGGAAGTCAACGCGACACGCCGCCACCCCAAGACCGTGTCACGGCGAGAGGGTTCTTGATCGACGTCATTCGCGAAATCGCCAGGCACGCCTGGCGCCTGGCGTTCTGGCGGGAGCTTTTTTGTTTTTCTGCCATTGTTTTACCCAATGCGCGGCATGTGCGCTGATCCGGCCATTGTTCCATGACCGAGCCCGACATTTCCTTGATGTAAATCTACCCCATCCCGGTGATTTTGTGGTGAAGGACCTCGTGGCCTATCGTTTGAAAAAGCAGGGAATCAGGTCTTTTTCCACAGGCTCGGATCATGGCAACACCTGGCGCAGAAGGCCCCACACGGCCCCGCCAATAAGCAGCGAGCTGTTTGACGGTGCTGGCCGCGGATGTGTCCCCGGAGTGCAGGGAAGCCGAATTTTTAAGCCAAATCGGCCTTTAGCCCCCGTCAAATGGCTATTGTTAGCTATATTTACAGTAGCATTCTGACAGATTTTCAACCGGCCATCAAATCGCTGCGGGAGCCGCGTCCAGCCGGAGCAGCCGCACCGCGTTGCCTTTCAGGATGTCCGGCATCACCTCGGGCTTGAAGCCGGCGTCCTCAAAGTCCTTCATCCAGCGGTCGGGGGTGATGAGGGGGTAGTCGCTGCCGAACAGCACGCGGTCTTTCAGCAAGGTGTTGGCGTACTGCACCAGTTGCTTCGGAAAATACTTGGGGCTCCAGCCCGACAGGTCGATCCACACATTCGGCTTGTGGGTCGCCACGCTCAAGGCCTCGTCCTGCCACGGGAAGCTCGGATGCGCCATCACGATCTGCATGTCCGGGAAATCGATGGCCACGTCGTCCAGATGCATGGGGTTGGAGTATTCCAGCCGCAGACCGCCCCCGCAGCGCATGCCACTGCCAATCCCACTGTGCCCGGTGTGAAAAATTGCAGGCAGGCCGTGTGCATTGATGACCTCGTAAATGGGCCAGGCCATCTTGTCGTAGGGGTGGCAGCCCTGCACGGTCGGATGAAACTTGAAGCCCCTGACCCCCTGCTCCCGGATGAGCCGTTCGGCTTCCCGTGCGCCCAACTTGCCCTTGTGCGGATCGATGCTCGCAAAGGCCATCATCATGTCACTGTTCTGGCGGGCCGCCTCGGCAATCTCCTCGTTGGGGATGCGGCGCCGACCCATTTGGGTTTCGGCATCCACCGTGAACATCACCAGGCCCAATTTGCGTTCGCGATAGTAGGCGATGGTTTCCTGGATCGTCGGTCGTCGCCCGGCACGGAAGTACTTGTCCGCGGCCCGGTCGTACTCTTCTCCGTAGGCGTCAAAAGGGTTCCAGCAGCTGACTTCAGCGTGGGTGTGAATGTCAATGGCAATGAGGTTGGCGTGGTCCATGAAAGCCTTTCGGGTCGGGGTCATCGATCAAGGGTAAGTACTTATAAATCAGGCTGGAATCCGGCTTGAATTGGTTATATTCAATAACCATAATCGATCCACCTCAGGGAATCAACCATGATCACCCCCGACCTTCACCTCGAGTTTCTCGGCGACCAGCAAGAGGTGGCCGTGATCCGGCTGACCCGCATCGCCAAGCGCAACGCGCTCAACGACGCACTCATTCTGTCCATTCGCAAGGTCTTTGAAAACCTGCCCGCCACTGTGCGGGCTGCCGTGATCGACGGCGAGGGCGACCACTTCTGCGCCGGCCTCGACTTGTCGGAGCTGACCGAGCGCGACGCCGGACAGGGGTTGCACCATTCGCGCATGTGGCATGCGGCACTGGAGCGCGTGCAATACGGTCCCGTGCCGGTGGTGGCCTCGCTGCACGGCGCCGTGGTCGGCGGCGGCCTGGAGCTGGCCAGCGCGTGCCACATCCGTGTCGCCGATGAAACGGCCTTTTACGCATTGCCCGAAGGTTCGCGCGGCATCTTTGTTGGCGGTGGTGGCGCCGTTCGCATCCCGCGCCTGATTGGCGCCGCGCGCATGACCGACATGATGCTGACGGGCCGCGTCTACAACGCCGCCGACGGCGAACGCATCGGCCTGGCGCAATACCTTGTTCCCGCCGGGCAGGCCTTCGCCAAAGCGCTGGAACTGGCGCAACGCGTGGCGCAAAACGCACCCCTGACCAACTACGCACTGATGCACGCCCTGCCCCGCATCGCCGAGCAACCCGCCGACCAGGGCTACCTGACCGAAGCCATGATGGCGGCCATCGCACAAAGCGCCCCCGAAGCCAAGGAGCGTGTGCGCGCCTTCCTCGACGGCAAGGCAGCCAAGGTCAGCAAGGACTGACACCGTGGCACGGCCATCACACGGCACACCCCACCTCCTTCCAAAAAAGCACGGCCCCAGACCATGAGCGAGACAACGCCCCCCCGCTACCGCCCCCTGAAATTCGGCGTCACGCGCGCCACGCTGCGCGACGGCGCCCCCGGCACGCATTACCTGCGCGCCGACCAGGATCTGCCGCCCTTTGCGGAACGCATCACCGACCGCCTGGTGCACTGGGCGAAGGAGCGCCCCAATCAGACCCTGTTTGCGCAGCGCGTGAAAAACGCCGATGGCAACACGGGCGACTGGCGCCACATCAGCTTCGCGCAGGCGCTCGACGCGGCGCGCCGCATCGGCCAGGCACTGCTCGACCGGGGCCTGAGCGCCGAGCGCCCGGTGCTGATCCTGAGCGAAAACGATCTGGACCACGCACTGCTCGCCCTGGGGTGCCTGTACGCGGGTGTGGCGTATTGCCCCACGTCGCCCCCCTATTCCCTGATCAGCCAGGACTTCGACAAACTGCACCACGTGGTCAAGACTCTCACACCCGGCCTGGTGTTTGCGAGCGATGGCCAACGTTACAGCCGCGCCATTCTGGCCACGCTGGGGCAAGAAGTTGAAGTCGTCACCCGCACAGGCGCCGTTCCCGGGCGCAGCACCACCGCCTTTTCCGCATTGCTGGCCACCGAACCCACTCCGGCCGTGGACGCCGCCATGCAGGCGACCGGCCCTGACACCATCACCAAGTTCCTGTTCACCTCCGGTTCGACCAAGATGCCAAAGGCCGTGATCAACACGCAGCGCATGTGGTGCGCCAACCAGCAGCAGATGAGCGAGTCCATGCCGGTGCTGGCCGACGGCCCGCTGGTGCTGGTGGACTGGCTGCCCTGGAACCACACCTTTGGCGGCAACCACAACTTCGGCATGGCGATCTACCACGGTGGAACGCTCTACATCGACGACGGCAAACCCACCCCTGCGCTCATGGCCGAGACGTTGCGCAACCTGCGCGAGATCGCGCCCACCGTGTACTTCAACGTGCCAACGGGTTTCGAGGCCATTGCCAACGCCATGAAGACCGACGCCCTGTTGCGCCAGACATTGTTGTCGCGTGTGAACATGTTCTTTTATGCTGGGGCCGCGCTGGCCCAGCCGGTGTGGGACAGCCTGTTCGAAAGCGAGGAGCGCGAGATCGGCCAACGTGTCGTCATGAGCACCGGCCTGGGCATGACCGAGTCGGGCCCGTTTGGCATTTTCGTGACCAGCCCCAACGTGAAAGCGGGAGACCTGGGTCTGCCCACCCCCGGCCTGGAACTCAAGCTGGTCGACATCGAGGGCAAGACCGAGGTGCGCTACAAGGGCCCCAACATCACGCCAGGCTACTGGCGCATGCCCACCGAGACCGCCGAAGCCTTTGACGACGAAGGTTTCTTCAAGACCGGTGACGCCGTGAAATGGATCGACGAGACCGACATCCATCTGGGTTTGAAGTTCGACGGGCGCATCGCCGAGGACTTCAAGCTCGCCACTGGCACCTTCGTGAGCGTCGGGCCGCTGCGCGCCAGGATCATCGCCGCCGGGGCGCCCTACATCCAGGACGTGGTGTTGACCGGCATCAACCTGAAAGAGGTGGGCGCCATGGTGTTTCCCACCGCGGCCGTGCGCCAACTGAGCGGTCTGGCGGCCGACGCGTCGCTGCATGACGTGCTCAACAGCCCGCCCGTGCTGGCGCATTTCCAGGTCGTGGTGAACGAACTGGCGCGCACCGCCACCGGCAGTGCCAACCGCATTGCCCGCCTGTGCCTGCTGGCCGACCCACCCACCATCGACCGCGGCGAAATCACCGACAAGGGCTCCATCAACCAGCGCGCGGTGCTCGCGCACCGGGCTGAAACCGTGGCTCAACTGCACAGTGACGGCCTGCACGCCATTCTGAAACCCCAGGTCTGAAGGAAACGACACCCATGTCTACCCGAGGCTTGTTCAACGCGTTCAACGACGTCTGGTTGCTCGACGGTGTTCGCACTCCGTTGGTCGACTACTGTGGCGCACTGGGCCACATCTCGCCCACCGACCTGGGCATCAAGGTCGCGCGCGAGGCACTCCGGCGCGCAGGCGTCGCCGCGACTGAAATCGGCGCCGTCATCACCGGCAACATGGCCCCCGGCGACTTTGACCAGTTCTTCCTTCCGCGCCACATCGGCCTGTATGCCGGGGTGCCGGTGGAAGTGCCGGCCCTCATGGCCCAACGCATCTGCGGCACCGGCTTCGAGCTGTTTCGTCAGGCCGGCGAACACGTCCAGGGCGGCGCCTGCGACGCCGCCCTGGTGGTTGGCACCGAAAGCATGACGCGCAACCCCATCGCGGCCTTTGACCATCGCACCGGCTTCAAGCTGGGTGCCCCCGTGGGCTTCAAGGACTACATGTGGGAAGCCCTCAAGGACCCGGCCGCCGGCATCAACATGATCCAGACCGCCGAGAATCTTGCAAAAAAATACGGCATCACGCGCGAGGATGTGGACGCCTTCGCCTCGGAGTCGTTCGCGCGCGCCGTCGCGGCGCAGCAGTCGGGCTTCCATGCGGGTGAGATCGTTCCCGTGGTCACCGAAAAATTCGAACTCGACGGGTATCGGCCGCGCGGCATCAAGCTGCAGGGAAAGGTTGCTGAAGTCGCCGCCGACACCCATCCACGCGTCTCCCCACCCGAAGTCCTGGCCAAACTCAAGCCCGTTTATGAAGGTGGCGTCCAGACCGGTGGCAACAGCTCGGCGCTGGTGGACGCCGCGGCTGCCTGCGTGGTGGCGTCTGGCGCATACGCCAAGGCCAACGGCAAGACGCCGCTGGCCCGCGTGGTGGCATCCGCGGT
>JBGSNW010000403.1:0-2389 GCA_041739435.1 Burkholderiaceae bacterium | reverse complement strand
CCACAGGCCAGCGTTTCACCGGCACCGCGCTCATACACCCGCAGGCGGACGTGCGAGCGGCTCACGACCTGCATGAAGCCTGCGTTCACGCGGTTGGGAAAGGCCGGGTGCGACTCCACCCGCGGGCCGATTTCGGCCACGGGCGCGGTGTCCACGTCGTCCACCACCTGCACCGCATGGGGGTTGCCCATGGACAGTACAGCTACCCAAACAGGAGCAGACTTTGACCCGTTGGCGGGGGCAAGAGGCCATTTTTGCCATGAACCCGAGGCCTGGGGCACGAGCCCGGCGGGGTTGAACGGCACCTGCGGCAGGTCGAACACCGGCACGCTCATGTCCACCGTCACCCGGCCGTCGGGCAGCATGCGCAGCTCCAGCAGGTTGTTGACGGTCTGCACCCGCACCGTGGTCTTGTCGGTCAGGCCGTGTTCGCGCACGTAGCGCACAAAACAGCGCGCACCGTTGCCGCAGTGCTCGACCTCGCCGCCGTTGGCGTTGTGGATCACGTAGGCAAAGTCAACGCCCGGCACGGGCGAGGGCCGCACGGTGAGGATCTGGTCGGCGCCGACGCCAAAATGCCGGTCGGCCAGAAAGCGGTACTGCGCCGCGGAGAGGTTCAGGCGCTGACGGGTTTCATCGAGCACGACAAAATCGTTGCCCGCGCCCTGCATCTTGGTGAAGCGGATTCGCATGGCGGAATTATCCCCCGAAGAATCCCCGCAAGCCCGGCGCCCTCCCGTGCGGCCGCGCCGTTCGCGGTACGCTTGGGGGCATCCCTTCACCCACACCCCGAGCCCGACCATGCGCATCCCCGACTGGACCCCCGCCCTCAAACCGCAACCCGAAGACCTGGTGGACGCCGTCCTGCAGCGCCGTGGCGGCACGCTGATCAACCTGGACAAGGCCCTGCTGTGGAGCGAACCGCTGGCGCGCGGCTGGAACGTTTACCTGGGCGCGGTGCGCACCGGCCTGCCCACCAGCCGCAAACTGCGCGAGCTGGGCATCTGCACCGTGGCGCTGCTGACCGGCGCGCAATACGAATACCACCACCACGCGCCCGACTTCCTGGCCGCGGGCGGCACACAGGCCCAACTGGACGCCCTGAACCGTTTTATCAAGGAAAATCCGCGCCTTCCCCCCGCCGATCCGTCATGGAGCGCTATCGAAACGATTGTGATTCAATACGCCACCCAGATGACGCTGGACGTGAAGGTCAGCGACGAAGTGTTCAACACCCTGCGCCAGCACTTCAACACCACCGAAATCGTCGAGCTGACCAGCGCCATCGCCACCTACAACATGGTCGCGCGGTTTCTGGTGGCGCTCGGCGTGTCGCCCGAAGCGTAAGGGCCGCCGCGCCGGGCCGCCCCAAGCAAGCTCAGCCCCCTCGGGGGCAGCGCAGTACGCGAAGCGACGAGCGTGGGGGGCCACACCCTACTCAGGCTTGATCCCGTTGTCCCTGACCACCTTGGCCCAGATCTCCATCTGCTTTTCGATGAAGGTGTTGGCCACTTCGGGCGAGCCGCCCACCAGCTCGATGCCCTGCGCCTGCAGCTTCTGGGTGATCTCGGGCAGCTTGACGGCCTTGTTGATCTCCTCGTTCATGCGCCTGACGATCTCGGGCGGCGTCTTGGCGGGCGCCAGCACGGCCCACCACGACGGCGCGTCAAAGCCCGGCACGCCGCTCTCGGCCATGGTGGGCACATCGGGCAGCGTGGCCGAGCGCTTGCTCGTGGTCACGGCCAGGGGACGCATGCGCTTGTTGTCGATGTGGGGCTTGGTCACGAACACCGAGCCGATCGACAACTGCACATGCCCGGCCACCGCGTCGGTCATCAAGGGGCCGCCACCCTTGTAGGGGATGTGCGTCCAGTCGATGCCGCTGCTTTTGCCCACCAGCGCCATGGCCAGATGCCCGAGGCTGCCCGATCCGATGGAGCCGTAATTGACCGGCTTTTTGGCCTTGGCGGCGGCGACCACGTCGGCGAAGGTCTTGTATTCAGAGCCCGTGTGCGTGGCCAGCACCATGGGCGAAGTGCCGATCAGCGACACGGCCGTCAGGTCTTTTCTGGAATCGAACGGCAGGTTGGGGATCAGCGACGGGTTGACGCCGTGTGTGTCGAACACCACGGCAAAGGTGTAGCCATCGCCCGGCGCAGCGGCCACAAAGGCCGCGCCAATCGAGCCCGAGGCCCCGCCCTTGTTCTCGACGATGACGGTCTGCCCCAGTTGCTGCGACAGCGGTTGCGCCAGCAGCCGTGAAATCTGGTCCACCGAGCCACCCGGCGGAAACACCGCCACCAGCCTGATCGGCTGTTTGGTCGGCCAGGCCTGTCCTGAGCCGGTCGAAGTGGCCTGCGCCAGCGCACCCGCAGTGGGCAGCGCCAGC
>JBGSNW010000493.1:0-1652 GCA_041739435.1 Burkholderiaceae bacterium | reverse complement strand
GACGGGGCCACGGCGGCGATGGCGGGCGCCACGGGCGCCTTCGCGATCAGCCGCAACCACCACAGCGTCAGGCTGCCCGCCACCAGCGCCCACAGGAGCATGGTGGTGATGCGGGGCACCCAGCGGCTGGATGTATTTGTCATCATGAGACGATTATCATTGAATCGAATCCAACTTCACGCCCTGCCATGCCTCAAACCATCCTCTTGCTGCGCCGCCGCCTTCAGACCGGCTTCACGCTGATCGAACTCATGGTGGTTCTGGTCATCATCGGCGTGCTGGCCGCGCTGATCGTGCCCAACGTGCTCGACCGCGCCGACGATGCCCGCGTCACCGCGGCGCGCACCGACGTCGGCAACCTGATGCAGGCACTCAAGCTGTACCGGCTGGACAACCAGCGCTACCCCACCGCCGAACAGGGCCTGCAGGCGCTGATGGCAAAACCCACCACCGGCCCGGCGCCAGCCAACTGGAAACCGTATCTCGAAAAGCTCCCCAGCGATCCCTGGAGTCGTCCCTACCAGTACCTGAACCCGGGCATCAAGGGCGAGATCGACGTCATGTCGTTCGGCGCCGACGGCCAGCCTGGCGGCGAAGGAAAGGATGCGGACATTGGAAGCTGGCAGTAAGGGTGATAGGGCCCCCGCTTCCCCCCCCGGGGGGTTCACCTTGCTGGAGTTGCTGGTGGTGATTGCCATCATTGCCGTTGCCAGCGCGGGGGTGGGGTTCGCGTTGCGCGATCCGGCCTCCGAGGCGCTGGACCGGGACGCCCAGAGGCTGGCCATGCTGCTCGAGTCGGCCCGGGCCCAGTCGCGCGCGCTCGGGATGCCCGTGCGCTGGCGCCTGACCGAGCAGGGGTTCGAGTTCCAGGGTCTGCCCGACGGCGCCCTGCCGACCCGGTGGCTCGATCCATCCACCACGGTCCACAGCGGCACGATCGCGCCCTCTCTGCTGCTCGGGCCTGAACCCATCATCGGCCCACAATCGGTCGTGGTGTCCAGCACCGGACCGTCGGGGCGGTCGCTGCGGGTGGCCACCGACGGACTGCGCCCCTTTGCCGTGCTGCCCGGGGCGACGCCTTGAAATCGTCCCGGCGTCCTCGGGGCTTCACCCTGATCGAGGTGCTGGTGGCGCTCGGGATCGTCGCCATTGCGCTGGCAGCCGCCACGCAGGCCACCAGCGCGCTGACGCTCAACGCCCAACGACAGTCTGACTTCGTGCTGGCGCAAATGTGTGCCGAAAACGAACTGGTCAAGGCCCGACTGTCGCGCCAGATGCCCAGCGTGGGGGACGGCGCGGTGCCCTGTGAACAGGCCGGCAAGCCCTTTGAAGTGATGGTGTCGGTGCGACCCACGCCCAACCCGAGCTTTCGCCGGGTGGACGCACAGGTCAACGATGGCGCCACCCCCATCCTGCGGCTGACCACCGTGGTCGGGCGGTTCTGATGCGACGGCGGATGCGCCACCATCGGCACCATGCCGGGTTCACGCTGGTCGAGTTGCTGGTCGCGCTGTCGGTCATGGCCGTGCTGGCCATTCTGAGCTGGCGTGGCATCGACGGCATGGCGCGGGTGCAGGCCCAGACGCAGGCACGCTCGGACGACGTGCTTGCACTGCAGGCCGCGCTGGGCCAATGGGCCGCCGATCTCGACG
>JBGSNW010000466.1:0-13304 GCA_041739435.1 Burkholderiaceae bacterium | reverse complement strand
CGGCAATGCGGCGTGGGCCGCCATCGCCAGCGAACGGGCCGCATCCGAGTTTGGCCTGCATGTGGTGCAGCACGCCATTCAGGACGATGCCTTCAACCGCACGCGTTTTGCCGTGGTGTGCCTGCCGCAAACGCTGGCGGCCCCAGAGGCCTCGGGCCGGGACTGCGTGAGTCTCATCGTGTCGGTGCCGAACAAGCCGGGCGCCGTGCACGACCTGCTGGTGCCCCTGAAGCGGCACGGGGTGTCGATGACACGCTTTGAGTCGCGTCCGGCACGTTCGGGTCAGTGGGAGTATTTTTTCTATATCGATGTCCAGGGCCATCCGTCGCAGCCCAATGTGGCCGCGGCGTTGCAGGATTTGCGTGGCCTGTGCGCGTTCTACAAGGTGCTGGGCACCTATCCGGTTGGTGAATGATGTTTGAACAACTTGGCCTGATCGGTTGCGGACTCATGGGGGGCTCCTTCGCCCTGGCACTCAAGCGCGCGGGGTTGGTCAAGCGCGTGGTGGGCTACAGCAAATCACCCTCCACCACCGAACGGGCGCGCCAGATGGGCGTGATCGACGTCGAGGCGCCATCGGCCCTGTTGGCCGTGTCGGGCGCTGACCTGGTTTTGCTGGCGGTTCCCGTGGCGGCCACCGAGACCACCCTGAAAGCGATCCGCCACCTGATCACCCCGGCCATGCTGGTCATGGACGTGGGGTCGACCAAGCGCGACGTGGTGGACGCGGCGCGGCGCGTGTTGCGCGACCAGGTGGGCAGTTTTGTGCCGGCGCATCCGATCACGGGGCGCGAGGTGTCGGGCGTGGAGCATGCCGACGCCGAGCTGTATGCGGGCAAGCAGGTCATCCTCACCCCGATTGAACGCACCCTGACCGCTCAGCTGCAAAAGGCCACCGAAACCTGGACGGCGCTGGGTTGCCAGGTGGTGAACATGGCACCGGAGGCGCATGACGCGGCATTTGCAGCCGTCAGCCATCTGCCACACCTGATTGCGTTTGCCCTGATGAACGCCATCAGTGGACAACCTCAGGGTTCGGAGTACCTGGGTCTTGCCGGTCCCGGTTTTCGGGATTTCACGCGTATCGCGGCCAGCGATCCGCAGATCTGGCGCGACATCCTGATGGCCAACCGCGAGCAGTTGCTGGCGCAGTCCAAGCTCTTTCAGCGCAACCTGCATGCGATGGAAGTCGCAATTTCGAGTGGCAACATCGAGTCCCTGGAAGACCTGATTGACCAGGCCAGTCACACGCGGTCGCACTGGCGCATGAGCACACGCAGCAACCGCTGAGTCGACGCCGGATGTATTCAACGCCATTTCTGGACATTCCCCCGCTGGCCAGCGCCGGGGGCTGTGTGCGGCTGCCGGGCTCCAAAAGCATCTCCAACCGGGTGCTGTTGCTGGCTGCATTGAGCAGCGGCACCACCACGGTTCACGATTTGCTCGATTCTGATGACACCCGGGTCATGCTCGATGCGCTCCGACAGCTCGGTTGCGATGTACAGGTGAGGGGGGCCGCTGCCACGATCAAAGGCCTCGGCGGGATCGCACGGGTGCAAAAGGCAAGTCTGTTCATGGGCAACGCCGGCACGGCCATGCGCCCGCTGACGGCAGCGCTGGCGCTGCTGGGCGGCGAGTATGAACTTCATGGCGTGTCGCGCATGCACGAGCGGCCCATCGGCGATCTGGTGGACGCATTGCGGCAGCTTGGATGCGCTGTGGACTATCTGGGCAACGAAGGTTTTCCGCCCTTGCGACTCGGGGCGGGGGGGGCATCGCCCGATCTGAATCTGACCGGCCCGGTGCAGGTGCGGGGCGACGTGTCCAGCCAGTTTCTCACGGCCTTGCTGATGGCGTTGCCGCTGGCAGCCGAACGTGAGGATGTCGTGATCGAAGTGGTCGGTGAACTGATCTCACGCCCCTATATCGCAATCACGCTCAATCTGCTCGCGCGATTCGGGATTGTGGTTCGGTGCGAGGATTGGCGGCGCTTCGTCATTCCCGCGGGCAGTCGCTACCGGTCGGCAGGCAGTATTCACGTCGAGGCCGACGCTTCGTCGGCCAGTTATTTCATTGCGTTGGGCGCGCTGGCCTCACCCACGCCCGGAACCGAGGGTGTTCGTATCGAAGGGGTGGGCGCGGCTTCAATCCAGGGCGACATCCGGTTCGTTGAAGCAGCGCAACAGATGGGTGCAAAAGTCTGCAGCGGCGACAACTGGGTGCAGGTGTCGCGCGGGCGCTGGCCGCTGGTGGCCATCGACCTCGATTGCAACCATATCCCTGATGCGGCCATGACTTTGGCGGTCATGGCGCTGTATGCCGATGGCGTGACCACTTTGCGCAACATTGCGAGCTGGCGCGTCAAGGAAACCGACCGCATCGCAGCCATGGCCACCGAACTGCGCAAACTTGGCGCGACCGTGGAAGAGGGTCCCGATTTCATCCGCGTCACGCCGCCAGACATGGCCCCTGAAGGGGGCGGCGCGGGGTGCGTTCGTGGCTGGCAGGCGGCATCGATTCAAACCTATGACGATCATCGTGTGGCGATGTGTTTTTCGCTTGCGGCCCTTAATCCGGCAGGACTTTCCGTTCGCATTGAAGACCCCCAATGCGTGGCCAAAACTTTCCCGGACTACTTCGAGACGCTGTTTTCGGTATCGGCGACCACGCCGTCGCGCATTCCTGTGATCTGCGTGGACGGACCGACGGCGTCGGGCAAGGGCACCGTGGCCGCGGCGTTGGCCGAACGGCTGGGCTATCACTTTCTGGATTCCGGCGCCATGTACCGTGTCACTGCGCTCGCCGCCCTGCGTGCCGGGCTGACGATGGATGACGCCCACGAACAGGCCATTGCTGACATGGCCCGGACATTGCCGGTTCGTTTTGTGGATGGAAAAATCCTGTTGGACAACGAGGACGTCACCGAAACCGTCCGCACGGAACAGGCTGGCATGAACGCCTCGCGTGTGTCGGCGCTACCGGCCGTGCGCGAAGCGCTGGTGGCGTTGCAGCATGGTTTTCGTCGACTTCCGGGACTGGTGGCCGATGGGCGCGACATGGGTACTGTGATCTTCCCGGATGCCCCGCTCAAGGTGTTCTTGACCGCCAGCGCGGCCAGGCGTGCTGAACGTCGCCATAAGCAATTGATTTCAAAGGGAATTTCGACTACACTTGACAGTCTTCGAGCCGATTTGGAGGCGCGCGACGCAAGGGATTCATCCCGCAGCGTCTCTCCTCTCAAGTCGGCCCAGGACGCCTTGTTGCTCGATAACTCCGAACTGACCATTGATGCATCGGTCGGTCAGGTGTTGATCTGGTGGCAGGGCAAGCAGCCGTTTCGGGCCTCCTGATCGGTTGCAAGGTTCCGTGGGCCCCTTCCGCGTTGTCAAACGCACAGGTTCACGGGTTTAGTCACTTAACCGCGGATAACCCGCAAAAAACAGCCGTCTCAAGCTATAAAAACAGTGGCAATGGTGCTGCTGGAAAACTTTTGACGCGCAAGGAAACCTCATGTCTGAATCTTTTGCCGCCTTGTTTGAAGAATCGTTGCAGCGCTCGGAAATGCGTGCTGGCGAGGTCATCACCGCCGAAGTTGTTCGTATTGAACACGGCTTCGTCGTCGTGAATGCCGGACTCAAATCCGAGGCCTATGTGCCCATCGAAGAGTTCAAAAGTGACAAGGGCGAGCTTGAAGTCCAGGTTGGCGACTTCGTCTCGGTTGCCATCGACGCCCTCGAAAACGGTTACGGCGACACCATTCTGTCGCGTGACAAGGCCAAGCGTCTGGCCTCCTGGATGTCGCTCGAGAAAGCCCTGGAATCCGGCGAATTCGTGACCGGCACCACCAGCGGCAAGGTCAAGGGCGGTCTGACCGTGCTGGTCAACGGCATTCGCGCGTTCCTGCCGGGCTCGCTGATCGACACGCGCCCCATCAAGGACCTGTCGCCGTACGAGAACAAGACCATGGAATTCAAGGTCATCAAGCTCGACCGCAAGCGCAACAACGTGGTGCTGAGCCGCCGCGCCGTGGTGGAAGCCTCCATGGGCGAAGAACGTGCCAAGCTGATGGAAACGCTGAAGGAAGGCGCCGTGGTGCATGGCGTGGTCAAGAACATCACCGAATACGGTGCGTTCGTTGACCTGGGCGGCATCGACGGCCTGCTGCACATCACCGACATGGCCTGGCGTCGTGTCCGCCATCCGAGCGAAGTTGTGACGGCAGGTCAGGAAATCACCGCCAAGATCCTGAAGTTCGACACCGAAAAGAACCGTGTGTCGCTGGGTCTCAAGCAGATGGGTGACGACCCGTGGATGGGCGTGAACCGCCGCTACCCGCAAGGCACCCGCATGTTCGGCAAGATCACCAACATTGCCGATTACGGCGCGTTTGTGGAGCTCGAACCCGGCATCGAAGGGCTGGTGCACGTCTCGGAAATGGACTGGACCAACAAGAACGTGGCCCCGAGCAAGATTGTGGCGCTGGGCGACGAAGTCGAAGTCATGGTCCTTGAAATCGACGAAGACAAGCGTCGCATCAGTCTGGGCATGAAGCAGTGCAAGGCCAATCCGTGGCAGGAATTTGCCCAGGAAACCAAGCGCGGTGACCGCGTCAAGGGCCCGATCAAGTCGATCACCGACTTTGGCGTGTTCGTGGGCCTGGCGGCCGGTATCGACGGTCTGGTGCATCTGTCCGATCTGTCGTGGAACGAGCCTGGCGAGACTGCCGTGCGCAACTACAAGAAGGGCCAGGAAGTCGAAGCCATCGTGCTGGCCGTGGACGTGGACCGCGAACGCATCTCGCTGGGCATCAAGCAGCTTGATGGCGACCCCTTCACCACGTTCGTCAGCGTCAACGACAAGGGCCAGACCGTGACCGGCAAGGTCAAGACCGTGGACGCCCGTGGCGCTGAAATTGACCTCGGCGAAGACGTCATTGGCTACCTGCGCGCCAGTGAAATCTCCCGCGATCGCGTCGAAGACGCCCGCAACGTCCTCAAGGAAGGTGACGAAGTCACGGCCGTGGTGGTCAATGTGGATCGCAAGACGCGCAACATCCAGTTGTCGATCAAGGCCAAGGACATGGCGGACCAGCAGGAGCAGATGTCCAACCTGTCGCAACAATCGGCGCGTGAGAACGCCGGAACCACCAGCCTGGGTGCCTTGCTGCGCGCCAAGCTGGACAACAACGGCAACAGCTAAGCGACCCTGAACGGAGGGACGGGCCAGACGACGCAGCGCGCTGCCCGGATGTCCTGTCCCTTTTTCACGAGACCACCGCTTTCCACGCTCACGTTCGATTGGCATGGCACCATGACCCGCTCTGACCTTGTTGAAGCTTTGGCTGCGCGTTTCAGCCAGTTGACCCATCGCGATGCCGAGTACGCCGTGAAAACGATTCTTGACGCCATGGGCGAAGCACTGGTGCGCGGGCATCGGATCGAGATCCGGGGTTTTGGCAGTTTTTCGATCAACCGTCGCCCACCGCGCATGGGGCGCAATCCGCGCAGCGGCGAGAGCGTGGCGATACCCGAAAAGCGTGTGCCGCATTTCAAGCCTGGCAAGGCGCTGCGCGAAGCCGTGGACGAGCGTACCGCTGAACTTCACAAACAGGCCGTTCGCTCTGAGTGATTGTTGAAATTGCCTCCTGCCTTTCTTTGAGGTGCGGGCGGTTCGTACAATGCCGCCGTTGCGGGGGGATTACCGATGAAGCACGTTACCTGGTTGCTCCAGTGGGTCGTCAAGGCGGCCATTTTTTTCACCCTGTTTGCATTCGCGTTGAACAATCAACATGACGTGACAGTGCATTTTTTCTTTGGAACACAGTGGCGCACGCCGCTGGTGCTGCTGGTGCTGGTTGCTTTTGCGGCGGGTCTCGCCTCGGGCGTCCTGGCCATGGTGCCGCGATGGTGGCGTCAACGCCATGCAGCACGCCAGGCCGGTCGGGAAAAGGCGACCATCGGCGAGGAGTCTCCGGTCACCTCCATGTTTCACCATGGAACTTGATATCGTCTGGGTCCTTCTGGGGCTGCCAGCCGTTTTTGTGCTTGGGTGGGTGTCTTCGCGATTTGATCTGAGACAGTTGCGCGTTGAAAATCGACAGGCACCGAAAGCGTATTTCAGGGGGTTGAATTTTCTGCTCAATGAGCAGCAAGACCAGGCTATCGACGCTTTCATCGAAGCTGTCCAGAATGACCCCGAGACCTCCGAGTTGCACTTTGCGCTGGGCAACCTCTTTCGACGACGAGGCGAGTACGAACGCGCTGTTCGTGTACATGAACACCTGATTGCTCGAGCAGACCTGACGCAGGCCGATCGCGAGCGGGCGCAACATGCGCTGGCACTGGATTTTCTGAAAGCCGGCCTGCTCGACCGTGCAGAATCAGCGCTGGCCAAACTCGAAGGCACGCCATTCGAGGGCCAGGCCCGCCTTGCGCGTCTTGCCATTTACGAACGGTCGCGCGACTGGCCACGCGCGGCGGAGATTGCTGGCAAACTGGAGGCTGCTGGCGAGGGAAGTTTCAGTACCCGTCTTGCGCATTACCTCTGCGAGCAGGCGTTGGCCCAGGTTGCCCTCGGCAATGATGCGGGTGCGAGCGATTTGCTGCGCCAAGCCGTTGCGAATGCACCGCAAGCCCCGCGACCGCGCCTGGAATTGGCCGCGCTTTGCATGCGCAACGGGCAGGTACAGGTGGCATACGAAGAACTGACTTCCCTTGCAGAAACGGTGCCCACGGCGTTGCCCCTGATTGCGCCGCGTTTGCGTGAAGCAGCTCAGATCATGGGGCGGGAGAAGGATGCTCTCCAGATGCTGAAAGCGTGCTACGCCGCAAGTCCCTCACTGGACGTGCTCGACGGCATCGTGGCCCTGGAGTCAACCGTCACGGGTGCACCGGACGAGGCGCGTCAGTGGTATGCCCGCCATCTTGCACGGGAGCCTTCGCTTGTGGCGGCTGCGCGATGGCTGGCGGGCGAAAAAATTGGGGATGCGGCTTCAAATGCTGATGTCCAGCGCGCGTTGGACCATGCCGTCAAGCCTTTGAGCAGGTACCGCTGCGCCGCCTGCGGATTTGAGGCGAGGCAGCATTTCTGGCAGTGCCCTGGCTGCCAGGCATGGGACAGCTACCCCGCGCGACGGGTGGAGGAAAGCTGATGACCATCGTCCGGGCAAGGCCGCGGTCGGGGCTCTCGGACGTCAACGCGATCCCGTGACGACCCGTTATAGTCGTGCCCTGCAGGCCGACCGGCGGGCGAACTCAACCAGATCAAGGAGTGTTCATGCTGAAGAAAATTCTGATCATCGCGGCCATGCTGTACGCTGCGGCGTCGTTTGCCGCCGTGGAGGTGAACAAGGCCACGGCCGCGGAACTGGATGCCATCCAAGGCATTGGTCCGGGAATCTCGGCCAAAATCCTTGACGAGCGCAGGAAGGGCAGGTTCAAGGACTGGTCTGATTTCATTGCGCGCGTCAAAGGTATCGGCGAGGGCAGCGCTGCCAAATTTTCAGCGCAAGGCATGACGGTCGATGGCGCAGTCTTCAAGGCCGCTACCGCCAAAAAGAGCGCCAAGGCTGCGGCCAGCACGGCCACGAAGTAGTGGGGCACCGGTGACTCGGGACGGGTCCTTGGCCCACAAAAAAGCCCCGCAATGCGGGGCTTTTTTGTGGGCGCGGCCGAATTACTTCAGCTTCACTTCCTTGTATTCCACATGCTTGCGGGCCTTGGGATCAAACTTCATGATCGCCATTTTTTCGGGCATGGTTTTCTTGTTCTTGCTGGTGGTGTAGAAGTGACCGGTACCGGCCGTGCTTTCCAGCTTGATTTTTTCGCGTCCGCCTTTGCTTGCCATGATCGTGCTCCAGTGTCAGTGAGGTTCAGGCCTGGCCGCGTGCGCGCAGGTCCGCGAGCACGGCGTCAATGCCATTTTTGTCGATCAGGCGCAGGCCGGCGTTGGAGATGCGCAGGCGCACCCAGCGGTTTTCCGACTCGACCCAGAACCGGCGGTATTGCAGGTTCGGAAGGAACCTGCGCTTGGTTTTGTTGTTGGCGTGGGACACATTGTTGCCCACCATGGGGCCTTTGCCCGTGACTTCACATACGCGTGCCATAGGGACACTCCGATACTTTTCAAACGGTGATCACTGACGGCCGGGACGCCGTGGGCGCCTCGTCCTCGCTTTCACCTCACCTCGCCAGAAAGGGTGGCGGTAACCCGATCGCCGAGAGGCCACGTGTGGGCAGCCTGCGGCGAAAAGCCTACGATTATAACGTGATTCGAAATGACAGCTCGAGCGACCCAGCCCTGGACTGCTGCCGGACGGGCTTTGCCAGCCTTCCTGAGCCCATCACTTGCTTGACGAGATCGTCAGACCGCCGATGGGACCGACTCAAGGTAGCGCTGGGCGTCCAGCGCGGCCATGCAGCCGGTGCCGGCGCTGGTAATAGCCTGGCGATAGACGTGGTCCTGGACGTCGCCCGCGGCGAACACACCTGGCACACTGGTCATGGTGGCTAAGCCCCTGAGACCCCCTTGCGTGATGATGTAGCCATTGTCCATGGCCAGTTGCCCCTGAAAAATTTCGGTGTTGGGCGCATGGCCGATGGCGATGAAGCACCCCTTGAGCGGCAGGTCCTCGGTGCTGCCGTCCTTCGTGCTTTTGAGCCGCACGCCGGTGACGCCAGTGGCGTCACCCAGCACCTCGTCGAGGGTGGAAAACAGCTTGAGTTCGATCTTGCCGGAGTTGACCTTGTCCATGACCTTGTCGATCAGGATGGCCTCGGCCTTGAACTTGTCGCGGCGGTGCACGAGGTAGACTTTGCTCGCGATATTGGAGAGGTAAAGCGCCTCCTCGACCGCGGTGTTGCCGCCGCCCACCACACAGCAGACCTGGTCGCGGTAGAAGAACCCGTCACAGGTGGCGCAGCCCGACACGCCACGCCCCATGAAGGCCGACTCTGAAGGCAAGCCGAGGTATTTGGCCGAGGCTCCGGTGGCGATGATCAGCGCATCGCAGGTATAGACACCGCTGTCGCCGGTGAGCGTGAACGGACGCCGACTGAAATCGACGGCGTTGATGTGGTCGAAGATGATTTCGGTGTTGAAGCGCTGGGCATGCTCCAGAAACCGCTGCATCAGCTCGGGGCCCTGCACGCCATGCACGTCAGCGGGCCAGTTGTCCACCTCGGTGGTGGTCATGAGCTGACCTCCCTGGGCGATACCGGTGATCAGCACCGGATTCAGGTTGGCGCGAGCGGCGTATACCGCTGCGGAGTAGCCGGCCGGGCCGGAACCGAGGATGAGGACTTTGGCGTGTTTGGGGCTGGACATGATGGAAAAGCCTGATAAAGGATGGGCGGTCGCAAGGTGTACATTTTGGGGGTCGGGTGGGGAGTATCAAGCCCGACCTGCAATGCGCACACCGAATTGTCCGCATCGGTGCCATTGTAAGAACCCATTGTTCGTTCGCTGTTGGAGGATTTGAGATGTCGATGTTGTCCAATCTCGAGTTACTGCGTCGCGTGCCCCTGTTTTCGATGCTGACGGCCAGTCAGGCAGACGCGGTTGCCGAAGCCATCGTCAAGCGGCGCTTCAAGCGCGGGGAAAAAATCGTTGAGCAGGGCAAAAAATCGAACGCGCTGTTCATTGTGCTGACCGGACGGGCACGTGTCATCACCGCCGATTCTCGCGGCCGCGAGGTGATTCTGGCCACGCTCAATCCCGGCGACTACATCGG
The DNA here is from genome assembly GCA_041739435.1 of Burkholderiaceae bacterium. Lineage (GTDB taxonomy): Bacteria > Pseudomonadota > Gammaproteobacteria > Burkholderiales > Burkholderiaceae_C > PHCI01. Next base: position 3,574 of record JBGSNW010000466.1, on the reverse strand, counting down.
CGAAATGAGCCTGATCGACAACGAGCCACATTCGGCCACCGTGCGCGCTGAAGTACAGACCGACGTGCTGATGCTGGGGCGTCTGGAGTTCGCGCGCTGCCTGCCCGAGAACACCTCCATGGCCTACGCCATCATGAAGGGCCTGGTGCAACGCCTGCGCCACGCCGACAGCAAGATCGAATCTCTGGCGCTGATGGACGTCTACGGCCGGGTGGCGCGAGCGCTACTTGAATTCGCCAAACCCGATCCCAATGGCTCCCTCACGATCCGCGACAAGATTTCCCGTCAGGACATCGCCAAGATGGTGGGAGCGTCCCGCGAAATGGTCAGTCGCGTGATGAAAGATCTGGAAGAGCGCGGGTTTATCGAAACCCTGGACAGTGGCGCCATGGTCATCAAGGAACTGGGCACGCTGGCCTGAGGCCGGGTTTGCGCGTCCGGTGCCGCGAGCGCATCGGTTAAGCTTGTCGGCGCCACAAACGCCTATGACTTACTCACTCAATACATTGCGCAATTCGTCGGCCCCGCAAGAGCGCGGGCGCGAGGGCTCGGTTCGTTTTGCCCACGAAATTGTGCTGTTTTTTGGCCTGCTCGGGCTGGTGTTCTGGGCGCTGGCGCTGGGCAGTTATTCGACACGCGATGCCGCCTGGTCCACCTCGGGTACCGGCGGTGGGGTCGCGCTCAATTGGGGGGGGCGGCTTGGCGCCTGGCTGGCCGATGCCAGCTTGTACCTGTTCGGTTTTTCGGTCTGGTGGTTCATCGCTGCGGCTTGCTGCGCCTGGCTGGCCACACTGGCGCACTGGATGCGCGGTGCCCAGCCGATGCCTCTGGCACCTTCGCGACTGGGCCGCTGGGCGCGCAGCCGCACGGCTTTCTGGGTCGGCCTCGCGCTGTTGCTGTGCGCCAGCACGGGTCTGGAATGGTCGCGACTTTATCGTTTTGAGACTTTGTTGCCGGGCCATGCGGGTGGCGTGCTGGGCTTTTTGGTGGGGCCGTGGGGCGTCCGGTGGTTGGGTTTTACCGGGTCAGGCCTCGTGGGCATTGCCATGGTGGTGGTGGGTGCGTCGCTGGTGTTCCGGTTTTCCTGGGGGCACGTGGCCGAGCGCCTGGGGAGGGGGCTGGATTCTCTGGTGATGTCGCGCCGCGAAAAGATTGAAATCGCGCAAGACCTGGCCCTGGGCCGACGGGCCGCCCGTGAGCGCGAGAAGGTGGTGTCGGGTGAACGCTCCGAAATCGAGGAACACCGCCTGCCGCCAGTCCTGATCGAGCCGGTGATGGTCGAGGTGCCCAAGAGCGAACGTGTGGCCAAGGAGCGGCAAAAGCCGCTGTTCCAGGAGTTGCCCGACAGCAAGCTGCCGCAGGTTGATTTGCTCGACGGCGCGCTGGTGCGCCAGGAAACCGTGGCCGCCGAGACACTCGAGATGACCAGTCGCCTGATCGAGAAAAAACTGAAGGATTTTGGTGTCGAGGTTCGCGTGGTGGCGGCAGCACCCGGCCCGGTGATCACGCGCTACGAGATCGAACCGGCGACGGGCGTCAAGGGCTCGCAGGTAGTGGGGCTGGCGCGCGATCTGGCGCGTTCGCTGAGCCTGGTGTCGATCCGCGTGATCGAGACCATTCCCGGCAAGAACTACATGGCGCTGGAGCTGCCCAATGCCAAGCGGCAGTCGATCCGCCTGAGCGAAATTCTGGGCTCGCAAACCTACAACGACGCCAGGTCGATGCTGACCATCGGCCTGGGCAAGGACATCTCGGGTGCCCCGGTGGTGGCCGACCTGGCGAAGATGCCCCACGTTCTGGTGGCCGGCACCACCGGATCGGGCAAGTCGGTGGGCATCAACGCAATGATCCTGAGCCTGCTCTACAAAGCCGAGGCGCGCGACGTGCGCCTGCTCATGATCGACCCGAAGATGCTGGAAATGTCGGTCTACGAGGGCATTCCGCACCTGCTGGCACCGGTCGTCACCGACATGCGGCAGGCCGCGCATGGCCTCAACTGGTGCGTGGCCGAGATGGAACGGCGCTACAAGCTGATGAGCAAGCTGGGCGTGCGCAACCTGGCCGGCTACAACGCGAAAATCGACGAAGCCAAGGCCCGGGGCGAACACATCGCCAACCCGTTCTCGCTCACGCCCGAGGCGCCCGAGCCGCTGGAGCGCGTGCCGCACATCGTGGTGGTGATCGACGAGCTGGCCGACCTGATGATGGTGGTCGGCAAGAAGATCGAGGAGCTGATCGCCCGTCTGGCCCAGAAGGCGCGTGCCGCCGGCATTCACCTGATCCTGGCCACACAGCGCCCCAGCGTGGATGTGATCACCGGCCTGATCAAGGCCAACATTCCCACCCGCATCGCGTTCCAGGTCTCCAGCAAGATCGACAGCCGCACCATCCTCGACCAGATGGGCGCCGAAGCACTGCTGGGCATGGGCGACATGCTCTACATGCCGTCGGGCACGGGCTTCCCGATCCGCGTGCATGGCGCCTTTGTGAGCGACGACGAAGTCCATCGCGTCGTGAGCTACCTCAAGACCCAGGGGGAGCCCAATTACATTGAGGGCGTTCTCGAAGGCGGCACCGTCGACGGCGATGGTGAGTCCGGGGAGGCCGACGGCAGCGGCGGCGAAAAAGACCCCCTGTACGACCAGGCGGTCGAAGTCGTGCTCAAGAATCGCAAAGCCAGCATTTCACTGGTGCAAAGACATCTGAAAATCGGCTACAACCGCGCGGCCCGGCTGGTCGAGGACATGGAAAAGGCGGGCCTGGTGGGCGCCATGAGCAGCAGCGGGCAACGCGAGATCCTGGTTCCAGCGCGCGCCGACTGAACCGGTTTGCCGCGCAAAGGTCTGATTCGCATGAAACACTTTGATCGGCGTGTAGTGCTCTTGCTCAAGATTGCTACTATTTTAGTAGCTACATCGGTCCATTTGGCGAGGGCTGATGGCCTAAAAAGCCTTGAAAATTTCGTCCGGACAGTGAACACGGGGCGTGCCAACTTCACCCAGACCGTGACCGCGCCGGCCAAAAGCGGGCAGGCCGCGCGCAGCAAGACGTCGTCTGGCACGTTTGAATTTTTGCGCCCCGACCGCTTTCGCTTCGTCTACCAAAAACCTTTTGAGCAAACCATCGTGGCCGACGGCCAGACGCTGTGGCTGCACGACGTGGACCTCAACCAGGTGACGGGGCGCCCCCAGGCGCAGGCACTGGGCTCGACGCCGGCCGCATTGATTGCCGCCGCGCCCGACCTCAAGGCCCTGCAGACCGAATACACCCTGCAGGCCGCACCCGAAAAAGACGGCCTGCAATGGGTGCTGGCCTTGCCCAAGGCCAAGGAAGGGCAACTGCAGAGCGTGCGCGTCGGTTTTCGGGGCAACGACCTGGCCGTGCTGGAGATTCTGGACAGCTTTGGCCAGAAATCGGTGCTGGTGTTCAGCCCGCTGGTCGTGTCCACGCCCCTGCGCGCGGCCGATTTCCAGTTCAAGCCGCCCCCGGGCGCCGACGTGATCCGGCAATGAGCGCGGCACGCGAAGTGACTCGCGTGGGGGCTGTGAGGTGAGCGCCGCCACCGGCCCCCGTG
>JBGSNW010000454.1:0-3400 GCA_041739435.1 Burkholderiaceae bacterium | reverse complement strand
ACCTCCAGCACAAAGGCCGCGGGCGCGGCGGCGGGGGCGGGCACGACTTGGCTGCCGGGCGGCTCCTGTGCAAGAGCCAACCCCGCCAACCCTGCCTGCCACCCTGTGGTTGCCACAAAAAAGGCTGGCAGCCATGCCAGCCTGTGCGCCCAACGGCCGTTCATCCGGCTATTTTGACAGCAGACGCATGGCCTCTTCGAGTCCCTTGATCGTGAGCGGGTACATGCGGTGACTGACCAGCTGCTGGATCACGCTGATGCTTTGCCGGTATTGCCAGACGCCCTGCGGCTCGGGGTTGATCCACGCGAACTTGGGAAAGGCGTGTGTCAGGCGCTGCAGCCATTCGGCGCCAGCTTCCTCGTTGTTGTATTCCACGCTGCCACCGGGCTGCAGGATTTCATAGGGGCTCATCGTGGCGTCGCCCACGAAAATGAGCTTGTAGTCCTTGTTGTACTTGCGGATGATGTCCCAGGTGGCGAACTTCTCGGAGAAACGGCGCCGGTTGTTCTTCCACATGAAGTCATAGACGCAGTTGTGGAAGTAATAGAACTCCAGGTGCTTGAACTCGGTCTTGGTGGCGCTGAAGAGTTCTTCCACCCGCGCGATGTGTTCGTCCATGGTGCCGCCCACGTCCATGAGCAGCAGCACCTTGACGTTGTTGTGGCGCTCGGGCCGCATCTTGATGTCGAGGTAGCCCGCGTTGGCGGCCGTCTTGCTGATGGTTTCGTCGAGGTCCAGCTCGTCCTCGTGCCCCTCGCGCGCGAACTTGCGCAGTCGGCGCAGCGCAACCTTGATGTTGCGGGTGCCCAATTCCTGGGTGTCGTCGTAGTCCTTGTAGGCGCGCTGGTCCCACACCTTGACCGCGCTTTTGTTGCGGCTCTTGTCCTGGCCAATGCGGATGCCTTGCGGGTTGTAGCCGTTGGCGCCGAACGGGCTGGTGCCGCCAGTGCCAATCATCTTGCTGCCGCCCTCGTGGCGTTCTTTCTGCTCCTCAAAGCGTTTCTTGAGCGTCTCCATGAGCTCGTCCCAGCCCATTTTTTCGATCTTGGCCTTGTCTTCGGGGCTGAGTTCGAGTTCCAGGTTCTTGCGCAGCCATTCGAGCGGCACGTCCCTGGTGAGGTCGGCGATCAGCTCGACGCCCTTGAAATAGGCGGCAAAGGCGCGGTCGAACTTGTCGTAGTGTTTCTCGTCCTTGACCAGCGTGGTGCGCGAGAGGTAGTAGAAGTCGTCGATCTTGTGCGCGTCGTCCGACAGGGGGCCGACCACGCCCTCCTGCAGCGCTTCGAGCAGCGTCAGGTATTCCTTGACCGACACCGGCAGCTTGGCCGCGCGCAGGGTGTAGAAAAAATCGATCAGCATGGCTGGACCTCCTGCCAAACCGCCCCCAACGAGGCGTGTGCCCCTCGCGTGGGCAACGAATGCAGACAGTGACGAGTGCGGGAGACCATGGTGGCGTCAGGCGCGTGGCTTGTCGAGTAGGTACAACAACTGCGCCTTGACCTCGGGCCACTCACCGCTGCGCAGGCTGTACATCACCGTGTCACGGACGGTGCCGTCACGGCGCAGTGCATGGCCGCGGATGACGCCGTCTTTTCGGGCCCCCAGCCGCTCAATGGCCGCCTGCGACGCGAAGTTGAAGTTGTCAGTGCGCCAGCCGACCACATGGCAGCCCAGCGTTTCAAACGCGTGTGTCATCATGAGCAGCTTGCAGGTGGTGTTGACGTGGGTGCGCTGGCAGCGCTTGGCGTACCAGGTGTAGCCAATCTCCACCCGCTTCACGGCGGGCAGGATGTCGTGGAAGCTGGTGCTGCCCAGCACGGTGCCCGTCGCCGTGTCAGTCACCGCGAACGCGAAACGGTTACCGTCGGCGCGCATTTGAAGCGCGTCCTCGATGTATCGCCGGGTCTGGCCGGGCTCGGGTACCGAGGTGACCCGGAGGTTCCAGAGTTCGCCGTCGGCCGCGGCCGACGCCAGCCCGCTTTCATGTTCCAGATGCAACGGCACCATTCGGACGCCGCGTGCGGCCAACTCGACTGGCGGGACAAAACCACCCATGTTTCGCTCCGGCTCAGCGGTTGTGCCGCTGCATGAACACCAGTTTCTCGAACAGGGTCACGTCCTGCTCGTTCTTGAGCAGCGCGCCCACCAGCGGGGGCAGCGCGACCTTGTCGTCCTTGCTTTGCAGCGCGTCCAGCGGGATGTCCTCGGCCACCAGCAATTTGAGCCAGTCGAGCAGTTCGCTGGTGGACGGCTTTTTTTTCAGGCCGGGCAGGTTGCGCACGTCGTAGAAGGTTTTCATGGCCGCGGTGAGCAGCGTTTTCTTGAGGTTGGGGAAGTGCACATGGACGATGTGCTGCATGGTCTCGGCGTCGGGGAACTTGATGTAGTGGAAAAAGCAGCGGCGCAGGAAGGCGTCGGGCAGTTCCTTCTCGTTGTTAGAGGTGATGAACACCAGCGGCCGGTGCCGGGCCTTGATGAGTTCGCGCGTTTCATAGCAATAGAACTCCATGCGGTCGATCTCGCGCAGCAGGTCGTTGGGGAATTCGATGTCGGCCTTGTCGATCTCGTCGATCAGCAGCGCCACCGGCCGCTCGGCGGTGAAGGCCTGCCACAGCACGCCCTTGACGATGTAGTTGTGGATGTTCTTGACGCGTTCGCCACCCTCCACGTCGGCCAGCTGCGAATCCCGCAGGCGACTCACGGCGTCGTATTCGTACAGGCCCTGCTGCGCCTTGGTGGTGGATTTGATGTGCCACTGCAGCAGCGGCATGTCCAGGGCCTGGGCCACTTCCTCGGCCAGCATGGTCTTGCCGGTGCCGGGTTCGCCCTTGACGAGCAAGGGGCGTTGCAGGGTGATGGCGGCGTTGACGGCCAGCATCAGGTCCTGGGTGGCGACGTAATTCGGGGTACCTTCGAATTTCATGGGCAGTGGGGGTGACAGGGTTGGAATGGGGAGAGGGTGGCGCGCCGGATATAATCCGCCGCTGATTTCAAGACTGATTTTTCATTGGATTGTGCGCGCAAAATGAACAAGCTGTTGACCACCGTGTTGGCCCTGACTGTCGCTTCCGTGACCGGCGTTGCCCTTGCGCAGGACGTTCAGGGGGACGCCAAGGCCGGTGAAAAGAAAATCGCGGCCTGCATCGGTTGCCACGGCATTCCGGGCTACCAGGCCAGTTTCCCTGAAATTCACAAGGTGCCCAAAATTTCCGGCCAGGGTGCCAAGTACATCGCCTCGGCGCTGCAGGCGTACAAAAAGGGCGACCGCCGGCACCCGTCCATGCGTGGCATCGCCGACACCCTGAACGAGCAGGACATCGCCGACGTGGCCGCCTATTACGCGCAAAGCGGCAAGATCGATGGCGCCACGCTGCCCGAAGCGCCGCGCCACGAAGCCGCC
>JBGSNW010000387.1:0-4779 GCA_041739435.1 Burkholderiaceae bacterium | reverse complement strand
CCGGTTCGACACGTCACACCCTGTTTTCGGCGCTCCGTTTGCGCTAATGCTGCGAGTGCGAGATGTGGCGAAGGGACGCGGCGATGCAGAGTGGCAGCAAGCAGGCGATCAAGGCGCATCGCGTGCTGGTCTTGCAGGGCGGCGGCGCGCTGGGGGCCTACCAGGCCGGCGTCTATGAAGCACTGCACGAGGCGGGTATCGAGCCCGACTGGGTGGTGGGCACCTCCATTGGCGCCATCAACGGGGCACTGATCGCGGGCAACGCGCCGGCCGACCGGCTGGCGCGACTGCGCCAGTTCTGGGACATGGTGGCGCAGGGCTCCAGCTCGACCGCGTTGTGGAACATGCTGGGCCTGGGCCAGTTGTTCCACAACCTGGGTGCCATCACCAAAGGCATTCCCGGCTTTTTCGAGCCCAACCCCAAGGTCTGGATGGGGGCGGGTGCATCCCTGGGCGTGACCCATGCCGCCTACTACAACACCGGTCCGCTGCACGACACCCTCTCCGGGCTGCTGGCATTCAGCCCCCAGGCGGGCAGCCCCACACGGCTCACGCTGGGGGCGGTGAACGTGGAGAGCGGGCGCATGCGCTATTTCGACAGCCAGACCGACACCCTCGGGCTGACGCATGTGATGGCCTCGGGGGCCTTGCCGCCGGCCTTTCCGGCCGTGATGGTCGATGGCGCGCCCTATTGGGACGGGGGCATCTACTCCAACACCCCGATCGAGGTGGTGATGGAAGACAACCCGCGCCGCGATTCACTCATTTTCACGGCCCAGCTCTGGCAGCAGGAGGCCAAGGCGCCCGGCTCGATTGACGCCGTCATGAGCCGGCTCAAGGACATCCAGTTTTCCAGCCGGGCCGAGGGCCAGATAGCCCAGCAGCAAAAAATCCACCACTTGCGCCACATCGTGCGCGAGTTGGGCAAACTGCTGCCCGACAACGTCAAAAGCCGCGCCGCCGCGCAGGAACTGCTGGGCTGGGGCTGCGGCACCGTGATGCAGGTGGTGGAGTTGCGCGCACCCGTGCTGATCGGCGAAGACCACACCAAGGATCTCGACTTCACCGCCAGCGGCATTGCGGCGCGCTGGAAGGCTGGTCTGGAAAACACGCGCCGCAAGATCGCCGAGGCGCCCTGGAACGACGCCTGCGACCCGATCCAGGGCATCGTGGTGCATCGTTGACGCGCCCAGCCACCGGCCCATCCGCGCGGACCAGCCGCGTCAGGGCGCCGGGGTCTTGGGTTTGAAGTCGCAATACGCGGCCACGCCGCACTGCCAGCATCGCGGCTTGCGCGCCTGACACACATAGCGGCCCAGCAGAATCAGCCAGTGGTGTGCGTCCACCAGGTAATCCGGGGGCACGCGCTGCAGCAGCTGCAGCTCCACCGCATGCGGGTCTTTGCCCGGCGCCAGCCCGGTGCGGTTGCCCACGCGGAAGATGTGGGTGTCCACCGCCATGGTGGGCTCGCCAAAGGCCACGTTCAGCACCACGTTGGCGGTCTTGCGGCCCACCCCGGGCAGGGCTTCGAGCGCGGCGCGCGTGCGCGGCACCTGAGCGTCATGCCGCGCCACGAGAATGTGGCAGGTTTCCAGCAGGTGCCGGGCCTTGCTGCGGTACAGGCCGATGGTCTTGATGTGACCCTCCAGCCCCTGCAGTCCCAGCGCGATGATCTTCTGCGGCGTGTTGGCCACGGCAAACAGCCGGCGCGTGGCCTTGTTCACGCCCACGTCGGTGGCCTGGGCCGACAGCAGCACGGCGGCCAGCAGCTCGAACACGGTGGTGTATTCCAGCTCGGTGTTGGGCTGCGGGTTGGCCGCCTTGAGGGTGGAAAAAAACGGTTCGATGCGTTCGCGTTTCATGCGCGAAGTGTAGGGGCAGGGTTCAGTTCAGCACCGAGGTGTCCACCAGCGTGGCATACGCGGGCATGTTGTTGCGCATCCATTCGCGGTCCACCAGCAGGGTGTCCAGAATGTCTTGCGGCAGCTCCTCGATCACCTCGGGGTGTTCGGCCGGCATTTCGGCCAGCAGTTGGGCAATGTGCACGATGGCGCCCAGGCGGCTGAAGGGGCGCGCTTCCAGCGGGTTGGCCGCATGGGTGAGGCCGCGCACGATCTCGCGCGGAAACTGCCAGCGGCGCGCCATCTCGGCGGTGATTTCACCTTCGCTGAAGCCCAGGAAGTTGCACTCGCGCTGCCAGCGGCTGCCGGGGTAGTGTGGAAGTTGTTCAATTTCGGCCATGCAGCCGGGCAGGGCGGTGGCGATCACCAGCTCGCCCAGGCGCACCATGAAGCCGGCCAGCCAGGCCTCGTGGCGGTCGCCGCCGATGTTGGTGGTGAGCCACTGCGCATAGCCGGCACAGGCCATGCTCTGGCGCCAGAACTCGCCGCGGTCCAGCCCGCCCGCCATGGGGAAAGAATCGTTCAGGCAGCAGGAAAGCGCCAGCGTGCGCACCTGGGCCAGGCCCACCAGCATGATGGCGTCGTCGAGCGAAGCCACCTGGCGCTTGAGGCCAAAACGCGCGCTGTTGGCCAGGCGCAGCACCCGCACGGTCAGCGCCGGGTCCTTGCTGATGAGGTCACGGATCTTGGCCACCGGCACATCGTGTTCGTTCAGGGTGCGAACCAGTGCCTGCGCCACCTCGGGCATGGTGGGCAATTGGAAGCCGCGGAAGAAGTCGCTGAGGTCGGCCATGATGGTTCTCGCTGGTTGGGTAGTGCTACGAATTGTTTCGGCGCCACCCCCCATCGATAAAACCGATAAAGCGGCATGAAACCCCCCTTTTCTCCGCCGCTCCATCCGGACCGTGGAATCCGTCACGGATCGCCGGAAACACTTCCGCAATGCCCTACACGCCGGTGGCAAGCCCTGACCCGAAGCGGCCTGTGCCCATCACCGATGTGGCTTCAACGCAGCGTGCGGGCAAACAGGCTGAACAGCCGCTCCCAATGCCGTTCGGCGGCGGGCTGGTTGTAGATGGCGCCGCGCTGGGGGAACACAAAACCGTGCTCCACCCCCGGGGTACCACTCGATGCGGTGCTTCATGCCCGCGGCCTTGAGCGAGGCCTCCAGCGTCTGGATGTCGGCCGGTGGCGCCCACTTGTCGATCTCGGCGCAGGCAAAGTAGCTCTCGCACATGATTTTGTGCGCCACGCGGTGCGGCGAATCGGGCGCGTCGGTGGCCATGTTGGCGCCGTGGATCGACGCGATGCTGCTGATGCGCCCCGGAAACTGCGCCGCCGCCCACATCACGAACGGCCCGCTCATGCAGTAGCCCAGCAGACCGATGCGGCTGGCCCGGGCCGCAGGCTGCGCGTCCACAAACTGGAGCAGGGCGGCCGTGTCCACCCCGGTGGTCTGGGCGTTGAGCGTGGCCATGTGGCCGAACATCTCGGCCATGGCCGCCTCGGTGCGCTCCTTGAGCCAGAAATCCCGCGTCACCCGGTAATACAGGTTGGGCAGCACCACAAAATATCCCACCGAGGCCAGCCGCCGCGCCATGTCGTGCAGTTCCTCGCGTTTGCCGGGGGCGTCCATGTAGAACAGCACCACCGGGTGTGGCCCGCCTTCTTCGGGGTGGACCACAAAAGTGTTCATCGCGCCGTCGGCGGTGGGGATGTCCAGATGGTGTTCGATCATGGCGGGCCCGTCTCCGTGGATTTTTGCGAGGCTGAAGCCACCAGCCTAGCACGGCCGCGCCACTTTGCGCTGGTGCAACCGGGCGAGCGGGGCGCAGATCTGCCTGAAGATGGCATTGGAGCGGAAATATGATCAGAATTGGCACTAAGCCCCCGTCAAATGGCGCTAATTAGCTATTAATAGTGTAGCAAATATCGGCCATCCACCGCGTGCCGCCCCGCTGCGCGAAAATGGCGCACCGCCCCTCCCACATTTGTTGAACGCCCCCGCCATGCCCCTCCAATTCGCAGACCGCCTCGACAACGTTGAAACCTCCGCCATCCGTGAACTGTTCAAGCTGCTGGGCAAGCCCGGCATCATCAGCTTTGCCGGTGGTTTCCCCGACCCCGCCATGTTCGACGTGGACGGCATCCGCGAGGCCGTCAACACCGCGCTGGCCACCGAGCCCGGTGGTGCCCTGCAATACGGCGCCACCGAGGGCTATCAACCCTTGCGCGAGCAACTGGCCGCGTTCATGCAAGGCAAGGGCTGTCAGGGCGTTGCGCCCGAAGACCTGATCGTCACCACCGGCAGCCAGCAGGCGCTGGACCTGCTGGGCAAGACCCTCATCAACCCCGGCGACAAGGTCATCGTCGAAGGCCCCACGTTTCTGGCCACCATCCAGTGCTTCCGCCTGTATGGCGCCGAACTCATCAGCGCGCCGATCGACGGCGACGGCGTGCGGACCGACACGCTGGAACAATTGATTGCCCAGCACCAACCCAAATTTGTGTACCTCATCCCCACCTTCGGCAACCCCAGCGGCGCGCTGCTCAGCCTGGCGCGGCGCAAGAAGGTGCTGGAGCTGGCCGTGAAGTACCAGACCCTGATCGTTGAAGACGACCCGTATGGCGACCTGTATTTCGGCGCCGAACCGCCGCCGCCATCCCTCCTGAGCCTGTCGAAGGACGTGCCCGGCAGCCGCGCGTTGCTCGCCCACTGCGGCAGCATGAGCAAGGTGCTCTCGCCCGGACTGCGTGTGGGCTGGATGATCGCCCCGGAGCCGCTCCTGGCCCGCGCCACCATGTGCAAGCAGTTCAGCGACGCCCACACCAGCACCTTCGCCCAGGCCACCGCCGCGCAGTACCTGAAGGCCGGCCG
>JBGSNW010000377.1:0-9471 GCA_041739435.1 Burkholderiaceae bacterium | reverse complement strand
GGCAACCGCCCGCGCCGCCTGGCCACCGTCGCGCGCGGTCTTGCGGCCCACGAGGTCGTTGGCCTGGATGGCGGTGGTGCCTTCGTAGATGGTGAGAATCTTGGCGTCGCGGTAGTACTGCGCGGCGCCCGTCTCTTCGATGAACCCCATGCCCCCGTGCACCTGCACACCCAGGCTGGTGACCTCGAGGCTCATCTCGGTGCTGTAGCCCTTGACCAGCGGCACCATGAACTCGTAGAAGGACTGGTTCTGCTTGCGCATTTCGGCGTCGGGGTGGTGGTGGGCGGCGTCGTAGGCGGCCGCGGCCACCGAGGCCATCGCCCGGCAGCCCTCGGTGGAAGCCCGCATGGTCATGAGCATGCGCTTGACGTCGGGGTGATGGATGATGGGCGCGCTGGCACTCAGGCTGCCGTCCACCGGGCGGCTTTGCACGCGGTCTTTTGCGTAGGCCACCGCCTTCTGGTAGGCGCGCTCGGCAATCGCAATGCCCTGCACCCCGACGGCGTAGCGGGCCGCGTTCATCATGATGAACATGTATTCGAGGCCGCGGTTTTCCTGGCCCACGAGGTAGCCCACGGCACCGGGCCCGGCACTGGCGGCCACGCTGCCAGCCAGGCCGTCGCCGTATTGCAGCACGGCCGTCGGGCTGGCCTTGATGCCCATCTTGTGCTCGATGCTCACGCAGTGCACGTCGTTGCGCGCACCCAGGCTGCCGTCGGGGTTGACCATGAATTTGGGCACGACAAACAGGCTGATGCCCTTGACACCCTCGGGCGCGCCGCTCACGCGGGCCAACACCAGATGGACGATGTTCTCGGCCATGTCGTGCTCGCCATAGGTGATGAAGATCTTGGTGCCGAAGATCTTGTAGGTGCCATCTGGCTGCGGCTCGGCACGGGTGCGCACCATGGCCAGGTCGCTGCCCGCCTGCGGCTCGGTCAGATTCATGGTGCCGGTCCACTTGCCGCTCACCAGGTTTTCCAGGTAGGTGGCCTTCAGTGCGTCGGAGCCGGCCGTGAGCAGGGCTTCGATGGCGCCGTCGGTCAGCAGCGGGCACAGCGCAAAGCTCATGTTGGCCGAGTTGAGAATTTCACCGCAGGCCGCGCCAATGGTCTTGGGCAGGCCCTGGCCGCCAAATTCCACCGGGTGCTGCAAACCCTGCCAGCCGCCCTCGGCGTACTGGGCAAAAGCGGCCTTGAAGCCCGGCGTGGTCGTCACCACACCGTCCTTGAACGACGAGGGATTTTTATCGCCATCCTGGTTCAGCGGTGCGATCACCCCTTCATTGAGGCGCGCGCACTCCTCGAGCACCGCCTGCGCCGTGTCGAAGCCGGCGTCTTCAAAGCCCGGAATCTGCGCGATCCCGTCGATGTCGGCCAGATGCCGGATGTTGAACAGCATGTCCTTCAGGGGGGCTGCGTAGCTCATGTCTTGTCTCCACACACGTCAGATACAACAAGGGCATCGCAAGCGATGCCCTGTTCGGTGGCGCCGTTACAGCGCCGCAATCAATTCAGGCACGGCCACGAACAGGTCGGCCTCCAGCCCGTAGTCGGCCACGCTGAAGATCGGGGCCTCGGGGTCCTTGTTGATCGCCACGATCACCTTGGAATCCTTCATGCCCGCCAGGTGCTGGATCGCACCGCTGATGCCACACGCCACATAGAGCTGCGGCGCCACGATCTTGCCGGTCTGGCCAACCTGCCAGTCGTTGGGCGCGTAACCCGCGTCCACCGCGGCACGGCTGGCACCCAGCGCGGCCCCCAGCTTGTCGGCCAGCGGGGTCATGACCTCGTTGAACTTTTCGCTCGAACCCAGAGCCCGGCCGCCCGAGACGATGATCTTGGCCGCGGTCAGTTCGGGGCGGTCGTTCTTGGCGATTTCCGAGCCGAGAAACTGGCTCTTGCCGCTGTCGGCCACCGCACTGGCCACTTCCACCGCGGCGCTGCCGCCCGTGGTGGCGGCCGGATCGAAGCCCGTGGTGCGCACGGTGATGACGTGCACCGCGTCCAGGCTTTGCACCGTGGCGATGGCGTTGCCCGCGTAGATGGGGCGCTCGAAGGTGTCGGGCGCATCGACCTTGGTGATGTCGCTGATCTGGCCCACATCCAGTTTGGCGGCCACGCGCGGGGCAATGTTCTTGCCGCTGGCCGTGGCCGGGAACAGGAGGTGGCTGTAGCCGGACGCAATGGCCAGCACCTGGGCCGCCATGTTCTCGGCCAGCCCGTGGGCGAAGTATTCGGCATCGGCGTGGATGACCTTGGCCACGCCCGCGATCTGGGCCGCCGCCGCCGCCGCGGGGCCGGCATTGTGCCCGGCAATCAGCACGTGCACGTCGCCGCCGCAGGCCAGGGCGGCCGTGACGGTGTTGAGGGTGGCACCGCGGACGGTGGCGTTGTCGTGTTCGGCAATAACAAGTGCAGTCATGTCAGATCACCTTGGCTTCGTTCTTGAGTTTGGCCACCAGGGTGGCGACGTCGGGCACCATGATGCCGGCCGATCGCTTGGGCGGCTCCACGACCTTGAGGGTCTTGAGGTGCGGCTTGATGCTCACGCCCAGGTCTTCGGGCTTGAAGATGTCCATCTGCTTTTTCTTGGCCTTCATGATGTTGGGCAGCGTCACGTAGCGCGGCTCGTTCAGGCGCAGGTCGGTGGTGACGATGGCCGGCAGGGTGATGGACAGGGTTTCGAGACCGCCGTCGACCTCACGCGTGACCGACGCCTTGCCATCGGCCACTTCGATCTTGCTGGCAAAGGTGGCTTGCGGCAGGTCGGCCAGCGCGGCCAGCATCTGGCCGGTCTGGTTGCAGTCGTCGTCGATGGCCTGTTTGCCCAGAATGACAAGACCGGGTTGTTCCTTGTCCATCAGGGCCTTGAGCAGCTTGGCCACGGCCAGTGGCTGGAGTTCCTCGTCGGTCTGCACCAGGATGGCGCGGTCCGCCCCGATGGCCATGGCCGTGCGCAGGGTTTCCTGGCACTGGGCCACGCCGCAAGAGACGGCGATGACCTCGGTGGCCACGCCTTTTTCCTTCAGACGCACGGCCTCTTCCACCGCGATTTCGTCAAACGGATTCATGCTCATCTTGACATTGGCAATGTCGACACCCGTGTTGTCCGATTTCACACGGACTTTCACGTTGTAGTCGACCACGCGCTTGACGGGGACCAGGACCTTCATTGAGTTCACTCCAGATTGATAAACACAGAGACGCTTCGCCGGGATGATTGACGTTTACGTCAACGTCAATTTTATGCGCCGACCCGAAAGACACTCTCGAAGCGGCATTCGCATAAAAAGCACGATCGTTCTTTTTTGGAAATTATAGTGCGCTGCCAGGCAGAGTTTAGACACATGTCCTCAAACCCGATGTCGATCGGACGACAATTACCCGACCAACAGGTTGGCGAATTCGGGTAAGTCAGGACGCATGACCACCCGCAAGCCCCTTACAGTGGGCGCCACAACCCATCTGGAGCAGTCCCATGACCCGTTTTCACCTTTCAGCGATCACCGCCCTGGCCACCCTGTCCGCCGGCATGGCCAGCGCACAGACGGTTCTGACCGTCTCGTCGTGGCTGCCGCCCACACATGCCTTGAGCGTCGCCCAGAAAGAGTGGTGCGACCTGCTCGACAAAAACACCCAGGGCCAGCTCAAGTGCAACATTCTTCCGCGTGGCGTGGCGTCGCCCCCCGGCACCCTTGACGCGGTCAAGAATGGCCTGGCCGATGTTTCGTACACCGTCCACGGCTACACCCCCGGCCGGTTTGTCCTGACGCAGATGGCCGAGCTGCCATTTCTGGGCAATTCCGCCGAACCGATTTCAGTGGCCTTCAACAAGGTGGCCGCCAAGCACCCCGAGTTCGCCGCCGAGCACCAGGGTGTCAAGGTCATCACGTATTTCACACACGGCCCCGGCATCGTGTTCAACACCAAACGCCCCATCGCCAGGGTGGACGACCTGTCGGGCCTGAAATTCCGCGTGGGTGGCGGCATGGTCAACGAGATCGCCAAGACGCTGGGCATGAATGTGACGCTCAAGCCGGCCCCCGATTCGTACGAGCTGCTTTCGGGGGGCGTGATGGACGGCACGCTGTTCCCGGCCGAATCCACCGAGTCGTTCAAGATCGACAAGATCATCCGGCACGCCACCACCTTCCCGGGTGGCCTCTACAACACGAGTTTTGTGTTCATGATGAATCAGGCCCGTTACGACAAGCTCCCGGCCGACCAGAAAAAAGCCGTGGACGCCATCTCCGGCGAGGTCGCGGCGCGCATCATCGGCCGCGGCTGGGACGGCGTGGACCGCCGGGCCACCGGGCTGATGCAGGCCAACGGTGTGCAGATCACCAAGGCCGACGCCGGGTTTGTCGCCGACGTCAAGACCAAAACCTCCGCACTCGAGGCCGGCTGGGTCAAGAACGCCGAAGCCCGAGGCCTCAAAGACGCCGCCAAGGTGCTCGCCGACTTCCGTGCCGAAATCGCCCGCCAGGAAAAGTAAGGCACGGCGGCCCCTGCGGCCGCACCTTCCTGCACTTGCCTGCAGACTGCGCGGCCTCATGGACAATGGGCGCCGCGTATTCTTTTTCACCGCCTGCGAGGTCCCGTTTGAAAAAGCTCCTTGAAACCGCATGCGGTTTGCTGGCCGCCGTGGCGCTGTTTGCCATCATGATCCTCACCTTCCTGGACGTGTCGGGGCGCAAGTTCCTGTCGCACTCCATCACCGGTTCGCTGGAACTGACCGAATTGCTGATGGTGGTGGTCATTTTTGCAGCCTTGCCACTGGTGTCGCTGGCGGGGGAGCATGTTGTTTTTGACTCGTTGGACAGCAAGCTTCCAGCCCTGTTCCGGCGGGTGCAGCAGGCCATCGTGCACCTGGCGAGCGCCGCCATGCTGCTTGGCCTGGCGTGGCTGATGTGGCAAACCGGCGGACAGTTTTCCGAGTCGGGCGAGATCACGGCACAACTGAAGATTCCCAAGGCGCCGTTCATCCTCGGCATGGGCGTCCTGTGTGGCATCGCCGGCCTGATCCACCTCGCCCTGATGACCCAGCCACCCCGGCGGCACGCCCACGATGCACCCGGCGAGGGCGCGGCATGACCGAGGCGTTGACCGGTTTTGGCGTTATTTTCCTGCTCGCGCTGCTGCGCATGCCACTGGCGTTCGCCATGGCCCTGGTCGGCATCGTCGGCATGGGCGTCACGCGCGGCTGGGTGCCCGCGCTGGCCAGCACGGCCCAGGTGGTGCACGAAACCGGCTTTGCCTACACGCTGTCGGTCATCCCGCTGTTCATCCTGATGGGCAACTTCGTGGCGCGCGCCGGGCTGGCCCACGAGCTGTTTGCAGCCGCCTACGCGTTCATCGGCCACCGCCGTGGCGGCCTGGCTCACGCCACCATCGCGGCCTGCGCGGGTTTTGGCGCCATTTGTGGCTCGTCCATCGCCACGGCCGCCACCATGAGCAAGGTGGCCTACCCGTCCATGAAACGGCTGGGCTACAGTGATTCGCTGTCCACCGGTGTCATTGCGGCCGGCGGCACACTGGGCATCATGATCCCGCCCTCCACCATCATGGTGATCTACGGCATCGTCACCGAAACCAACATCGGCAAACTGTTCGCGGCCGGTGTGATTCCCGGCCTCGTGACGGCCCTGCTGCTCATGGCCGCCGTGGTGTACATGACCTGGCGCGACCCCGAGCACGCCCCCGCGAGCGAGGTGTCCACCGGGGCCCAGCGCATGGCGGCCCTGCGTGGCATCTGGGGCGTGCTGGTGCTGGTGCTGGTGGTGCTGGGCGGCATTTACGGCGGCGTGTTCACGGCCACCGAAGGCGCGGGCATCGGTGCCTCGGGCGCTTTCTTCTTTGCGCTGGCGCGCCGCCGCCTGACCGTGAAAAGCACTTTCAGCATCCTCGTCGAATCGGCGCGCACCACCGCCATGCTGTTCACCCTGCTGATCGCGGCCACCATCTTCGCCAATTTCGTCAACTTCACGTCCATGCCCAACGACCTCAAGGACTGGATCACCCATCTGGGCCTGTCACCCGTGATGATCATCGGCGCCATGATGCTGATCTACGTGGTGCTGGGCATGGTGATGGAAGAACTGACCATGGTGCTGCTGACCATCCCGCTGTTCTTCCCGATCGTGGTGTCGCTGGGGTTTGACCCGGTCTGGTTCGGCGTGCTGATCGTGATGGTGATCCAGATCGGCCTGATTTCGCCGCCAGTGGGCATGAACCTGTTTGTGCTCAACACCCTGCTGCCCCAGGTCGGCCTGATGTCGATCTTCCGCGGCGTCTGGCCGTTTGTGGTGATGCAGATCGTGGCGCTGGTGGTCCTGCTGTCGTTCCCGGGCTTAAGCCTCTGGCTGCCGTCGTTCATGCGCTAGCGGCATGGCATCCGCCGTCCGCATGTGCAGCACACGTTGTGGAAACGGAATCTCGACGCCATGGGTGCGCAGGGCCTCCAGAATGGCGAGATTGATCAGCGACTTCAGATTGAGCTGGCCGTTTTCGGGGTCGCCGATCCAGTAGCCCAGCGTGAATTCCAGGCCGTCGGCGCCGAAGGCCGACAACGCCGGGTTGGGCGCCGGGTCTTTCAGCACGCGGGGCTGCTGCAGGGCGGCTTCGGACAACAGGCGCATCACCAGGTTCACGTCGCTGTCATAGGCGACCGAAACCACCGTGAATTGCCAGACACGGTTGTCCGTGAGCGACAGGTTCTCCACCCGGTTGGTCATCATCATCTCGTTGGGCACGATCGACTCGCGCCCCACCAGCGAGCGAATCACGGTGTAACGCGCCTTGATGTCCATGATGCGGCCTTCGAAATTGTCGACGCGCACGTTGTCACCGATGCGCATGCTGCGTTCGGCCAGGATCACGAAACCGCTCACATAGTTGGCCGCGAGTTTTTGCAGGCCAAAGCCGATGCCCACGCCAATGGCGCCGCCCAGCACCGAAAGCGCCGTCAGGTCGATGCCCACAGCCGACAGCGCCATCAGCAGGCCCACGAACATCAGCAAAGCGCGCGTGGCGTTGCTCACCGCCTTGCGCAAGGACAGCTCGCCGCCCGTGGCCGAGCGCAACAGCCGCGACTCGATGGCCGCGGAAATCCACAGGGCGATCAGCAGCACGACGCCGGCCGTCAGCGTGCCTTCAATGATGGAACGCACCGACAGCGTGGTGCCGCCCACTTTCCAGGTGATCTGGTCCAGCTCTTCGAGCAACACCGGCAGCAGCCCGCTGACCCACAGCACCATGGCCAGCCAGGCGAGCCAGGAGATGGTCCGCTCCACAACCCGCACCCAGCGCGCGTTGTCGAACGCCACCTGCAGCACCTTGGCCCCCAGCCGGATCACGGCCAGCGCCAGCATCACGGGCACGGCAATCCGGAACAACGCCAGGGGAACCCGGCCGTCCAGCACCTGCCGTGCCACGAACACCAGGGCGAGCAGCAACATCGGGAACAGCACGCCGTCGAGCACGCGGCGCCCGAACAGGATCGAGGTGGTGGCCGTGGAACCCACCGCGCGGCGCAGCAGCCACACCAGGCCCCAGGCCAGCACGATACAGCCCAGGACCACCGACAGCTCGACCAGCACAACGGGCTGGACCAGTGCCTTGAGCCAGGCGTCCAGGTCCTGGATGGGTGCCGCGCTCACAGGTCGGCCAGCGCGCGCAGGTGGGCTTCAACGCTGCGGCCCAGGGCGCTCAGGTTGTAGCCGCCTTCCAGCGTCGAGACGATGCGGCCCCTGGCATGTCGCCGGGCCACGCCCATGATGCGCTGCGTGATCCAGGTGTAGTCGGCCTCGACCAGGCCGAGCTGGCCGAGGTCGTCCTCGCGGTGTGCGTCAAAGCTGGCGCTGATGAAGATCATCTCGGGGGCGAAGGCCTCCAGGCGGGGCATCCAGTGCGCGTCGATCATCTCGCGGATTGCGGGGCCCCGGGTGTAGGCCGGCACGGGCAGGTTGACCATGTTGTCGGCCGGTGCGTCGGCGCCGCTGTAGGGGTAGAACGGGTGCTGGAAGAACCCGACCATCAGCACCCGCGGATCGCCGCTGAGGATGTTTTCGGTGCCGTTGCCATGGTGCACGTCGAAGTCCACCACCGCCACGCGCTGCAGGCCGTGCCGCTCGAGCGCATATTTGGCGGCGATCGCCACGTTGTTGAAAATGCAGAACCCCATGGCCCGCGAGCGTGTGGCGTGGTGCCCCGGCGGGCGCACGGCACAAAAGGCGTTTTCCATCTCACCGGCGATCACCGCGTCGGTGGCGGCCATGGCAGCGCCCGCCCCGCGCAGGATGGCGCTCCAAGTGTTGACGTTCATGGCGGTGTCGGGGTCGATCTGGGCGTAGCGCGGCCCGCCCGCGGCAATCTCCTCGGCCAGCATCGCACCCAACCCGCGCATGGCGGCCACGTGCATGCGGTCGTGCGCCAGTTCGATTTCATCGAGCGAGGCCTCGGGGGCTTCGCGCCGCTCCAGGGCGATGTCCAGACCGCTGGCCAGCAGGCGGTCTTCGATGGCGTCCAGCCGTTCGGGACACTCGGGATGACCCGGCCCCATTTCATGCTTCCAGCAGTCGCGGTGGGTGAAATATCCGGTTACGCTCATTGGCAGGCCATTTTCAGTTAACGTCAGCGCTCCATGGACGCACAAAACAAACTCAAACTTCTTCTGGATCAGCTTAACACGGTGATTGTCGGCAAACCGGCCCAGGTGCGCGACTGCGTGGCCTGCCTTCTGGCCGGCGGCCACCTGCTCATCGAGGACGTTCCCGGTGTTGGCAAAACCACCCTGGCCCACGCGCTGGCCCGCACCTTCGGCCTGCAGTTCTCGCGCGTGCAGTTCACCGCCGACCTCATGCCCAGCGACCTGTCGGGCGTGTCGATCTACGAGCGCGGCCGCGAAGCCTTCGTGTTCCATCCGGGCCCGATTTTCGCGCAGGTGCTGCTGGCCGACGAAATCAACCGCGCCAGCCCCAAGACCCAAAGCGCGCTGCTCGAAGCCATGGAAGAAAAACAGGTCACCGTCGAAGGCGAAACCCGCCCGCTGCCGCAGCCGTTTTTTGTGATCGCCACACAAAACCCGCACGACCAGCTGGGCACCTTTGCGCTGCCCGAAAGCCAGCTCGACCGCTTCCTGATGCGCATCTCGCTGGGTTACCCCGACCGCGCCGCCGAACGCACCCTGCTGGCCGGCGACGACCGGCGCGACATGGTGGACGCCCTGCCCCCCCTGCTGAGCCAGTCCGAGCTACACCAGTTGCAACAACAGGTGCTGCGCGTGCACGCGGCCGAGCCGTTGCTCAACTACGTGCAGGACCTGATTGCCGCCACCCGTTCGGGCCGCTGGTTCCTGCAGGGCCTGTCGCCGCGGGCCGGTATTGCGGTGGTGCGCGCGGCCAAGGCGCAGGCCTTGCTCAGCGGGCGCGACTACGTGGCGCCCGACGACATCCAGGCCATCCTAGAT
>JBGSNW010000372.1:0-1764 GCA_041739435.1 Burkholderiaceae bacterium | reverse complement strand
CAACGACCAGATCGGCCGCCGCCAGGTTCGCCGCCATCGGCCCGGTGGCCAGCCGCAGCGCGGGCGGCAGTTCAATGCCCGGCAGGTAGCGGGTGTTTTGGTGCTGCGCCTGCATCGCGGCGGTTTGCGCGGCATCGCGTGACCACAACGTCACGGTGTGCCGCCCGCTCGCCCCGATGGCCAGGGCCGTTCCCCATGCACCTGCACCGATTACTATGATGTTCATAGCAAACTATTGCCAATCCACGGGGGATAAGGCCCGATTTTTCTTAAATTTACTGGATGGCCGGGCTTTGCGCCTCGGCCTGCTGCTGCTCGTACATGGCCTGGAAATTGATCTCGGCCAGGTGCACGGCCGGAAAGCCGCCGCGCTGGATCAGATCGGCCACGTTGCCGCGCAGGTAGGGGTAGACGATTTGTGGGCAGGCAATGCCCAGGATCGGGCCCATCTGGTCTTGCGGCAGGTTGCGGATTTCAAAAATGCCGGCCTGTCGCGCTTCGACCAGGAACACCGTGCGCTCGCCAATCTTGGTGGTGATGGTGGCCATCACGCTGACTTCAAAAATGCCCTCGGCCACGGGCTTGGCGTCCACGCCAAGCTGGATGTCCACGGCCGGCTGCTCCTGCTCCAGAAGGATGGCCGGCGAATTGGGCTGCTCCAGCGAAGCCTCCTTGAGGTAGACGCGCTGGATCTGGAATACGGGGTCTTGTGCTTCGGCCATGGGAATACATTCAGAGGAGGAAAACAAGGCCTGCCGGGATTGCACCCTGGCAGGCCGACGGGTTTGCAGGGAATGGTGCGGCGTCGATTATCTCAGGTGCCTGCAGGCGCTCGACCAACGGACCTGGCAGTGGTTCAGGCTTTTTCCAGTGGCAGGCTGGCGGCCTTCCAGGCCGTGAGGCCACCGCCCAGCACCTGTGCGTTTTCGTAGCCCAGCTTCTTCGCCACGGCCAACGCCCGGCTTGACCGGGTCCCGGTGGCGCAGACAATCAGCAGGGGCGACGCCTTGTTTTTCACGCTGGCCGGCAACTGCTGCTCCAGTTGGGTCAGTGGAATATTGCGCGAGCCCACCACATGGCCCGCCGCAAATTCGGCCGGCTCATTGATGTCGACCACCACCGCCTTGTCGCGGTTCATGAACTGAACCGCGCCCGCCGCGCTGAGCTGGCCCATGCGCCCACCCTGCGCCAGCACCGGCCACAGCAGCATTCCGCCGGACGCCAGCGCCACGGCGATCAAGGTCCAGTTGTCCACAATAAACTTCACATCAAGCCTTTCTTCAGGATGCACCGCGAGGCGATGCCTTGGACTGGATTTTAGAATGACGGGCCACGCCCTTGTGGCGACATGCCCTCACAAGCCCCGCAATCCTCCCCCTCAACCTGAATTGACCGTATGCACAAGCTCGTTCTGATCCGACACGGCGAATCCACCTGGAACCTTGAAAACCGCTTCACCGGCTGGACCGACGTGGACCTCACCCCCACGGGCATTGAGCAGGCCAAGACCGCCGGTCGCCTGCTCAAGGCCGAAGGCTACGAATTCGACCTGTGCTACACCAGCGTGCTCAAGCGCGCCACCCGCACCCTGTGGCATGCGCTGGACGAAATGGACCGCACCTGGCTGCCCGTGGTGCACAGCTGGCGCCTGAACGAGCGCCACTACGGCGCGCTGCAAGGCCTGAACAAGGCCGACATGGCCCGGCAATACGGCGACGCCCAGGTGCTGGTGTGGCGCCGCAGCTACGACACGCCCCCGCCCGC
>JBGSNW010000028.1:0-1521 GCA_041739435.1 Burkholderiaceae bacterium | reverse complement strand
CAGGCCTGCCGCCAAGACCATCAACCGAGCATCGCCTTCGGCGCCGAGTTGCCCACCCCGGCGCTGCGCGCCGGCGTGGACAACACGGTCGGCTTCACGGCCATCGCGGACACCTGAGATACGATGAACTCGGTCACTCGCACGCGTTGCACACCGTCCGCCATCAGCGTGAAACGGTGTCCGCGATCAGTGTGAAACGGGTGTCCGCGATCGGAGAGCGTTTATCTGCCGCGGCACAGCGCGGGCCGAGCGCGTCGGCGTTGCCGCGGCAGATAAGCGTCGATGGACCAAGCCGCCGCTCGGGCGGTGGTGAGCGGGGCTGTTGGGCAATGTAAGGTTCAGCCGCCGCCGGAGTGGCCGATGCGAGAGATCGGCACGGCCAGGAATCTCGCTGCGCGAAGGCTGCACCCCGCTTGAACGTGCCTGGCGGCCCATGGATGTTTGGCGAAGTGCGCGCCGGCGGCGTGCTCGCTGAGCTGGGCGCGATCAGTTCCACCGTTGGGCCGGCGACAACGGACTAGGCGATGGACGGTGATGTAGCCAACGAGGCTCACGGCGGTCCTCTGCATGCCGCCGTCGGCGGCGTGGAGCCGACGCGCAGCGGCGACAACAACTGCACCGTGCGCCACTGGCCGAGGTGGCAGTGCGGGCAGCACGAGACCTCGATGCCCGTGATGCGCTGCAGGAACTGCGCCGCATCCTCGCAAGCCTGGGCATCGATGGCTGGCATGCTCAGCGCCGCACGCGCTTGCGCCATCCGTTTGTGCTTGACCGCCGGACTGAGCAGCCCGTAGTGCCGGATGCGCTTGAAGCCCGGTGGCAGCACATGCTTCAGGAAGCGCTCTATGAACGTCGGCCCGTCGATGAAGACCGTTCGCTTGCCGCACTGATCGTCGGCGCGAACGCGCAGCCGCACGCCCTGGGCGTCAATGCCGACGATGCGTTCGTTGGACACGGCCACCCGGTGCGTGTAACGCGAGAGGTAGTCGAGCACCACCTCCGGGCCGGCCAGCGGCGTCTTGGCATAGACCACCCAGCCGTGCCGCAGGAGCTGCTTCAGCCGCTGTAGCCGTGCCGCCTCGGTGCTGGCAGGATCGCGGGGCAACTCGCCGGCCTGTATCGCCCGGCGCAGCGCGTCGAGGAACTTGCCCCTGTACACCTTCGACAGTGCGTGCACCGGGAACAGGAACGTCGGGCTGCGCTTGGGTTCGCACCAGCGCCCGTTGTCGTCCAGGCCGCCGCAGGCCATCAGCGCGTGCACGTGGATATGGCGGCGCAGGTCCTGCGTCCAGGTGTGCAGCACCAAGGTGAAGGCGCCGGTGGCGCCCAGCCAGCGCGGGTTGGCGGCGAACTCGCTGAGTGTGGCCGCCACGCACTGCATCAGCGTGCGGTACACCCAGCGGTCATGGCACCGGGCCAGGCCGTTGAGGGCGTGCGGCAGCGTGAATACCAGGTGGCAGTACGGCACCGGCAGCAATTCCGCCAGCCGGGCCTGGCGCCAGGCGTTGCGGGCCTGGTGCT
>JBGSNW010000027.1:0-1672 GCA_041739435.1 Burkholderiaceae bacterium | reverse complement strand
TCCGGGCACGTGGTCCACGGGCGCAAGCTGGGCCGCGCGCTGGGCCAGAGCGCCGACGGCCGCGGCGACGGGTTTCGCACCCTGAACCTGCGTTTTTCGCACTGGAAGCCCGCCGCCAGCGGCATCTTTGCGGTCGAAGTCCACGGTCTGGCTGCAGCGCCACTGCCGGGCGTGGCCAACCTGGGCATCCGACCTTCGCTGGACGCCCATGACGTCAACGGCGGGCGCGTGCTGCTGGAGACCCATTGCCTCGAATGGCCCGCGCAGCTGGGCGCCGAAGGGGCGTACAGTAAAATCATCCGCGTGGAGCTGTTGCACAAATTGCACGACGAACTGAAATACGACGGTCTGGACGCCCTGACGGCAGGGATCCGCAAGGACTGCGACGACGCACGCGCCTATTTCACCGCCACCCGTCGCCAGACCACGCGCGACCGAATTTAACGCCGAGGTTGCCGGTCGCCGCCCTTCGACAGGCTCAGGGTGAACGGTTCTTTCCTTCCCTTTCGCACACCCCTGTTCGGGCTGATCCTGAGCCTGTCGACGGATCGAAGCCTTACCAAGCCGCCGCCATGACTGACAAGACCGACTACCGCGCCACCCTGAACCTGCCCGACACGCCGTTTCCGATGCGCGGCGACCTGCCCAAGCGAGAAATCGGCTGGGTCAAGGAATGGCAGGACGAAGGCCTGTACAAGCGTTTGCGCGATGCCCGCCACGGCGCGCCGAAGTTCATCCTGCACGATGGCCCGCCCTATGCCAACGGCCAGATCCACATGGGCCACGCCGTCAACAAGATCCTGAAAGACATGATCGTCAAGGCGCGTCAGCTCAAGGGCCTGGACGCGCAGTACATCCCGGGCTGGGATTGCCATGGCCTGCCGATCGAAAACGCCATCGAGAAGAAGTTTGGCCGCAACCTGCCGCGCGACGAGATGCAGGCCAAAAGCCGCGCCTTCGCCACCGAGCAGATTGGCATCCAGATGGCCGACTTCAAGCGCCTGGGCGTGCTTGGCGACTGGGAGCACCCGTACCGCACCATGGATTTCTCCAACGAGGCCGATGAAATCCGCGCGTTCAAGCGCGTGATGGAACGCGGCTTTGTGTACCGGGGCCTCAAGCCCGTGTACTGGTGCTTTGACTGCGGCAGTTCGCTGGCCGAGTTCGAGATCGAATACGCCGACAAAAAGAGCACCACGCTGGACGTGGGCTTTCAATGCGCCGAACCCGACAAGCTGCTCGCCGCCTTCGGCAACCCGTCCGTTCGGGCTGAGCTTGTCGAAGCCTGTCCTGAACCTGCCAAAGTGGCCCCCGCAAGCCCTTCGACAAGCTCAGGGCGAACGGATATTTTCGCCGTCATCTGGACCACCACCGCCTGGACCATCCCGGCCAACCAGGCGCTCAACCTCAACCCGGAAATCGTCTACGCGCTGGTGGACACGCCGCGCGGGCTGCTGGTGCTGGCCGAGAGCCTGGTCGAGAGTTGCCTGGCGCGTTACGACCTGAGCGGCCACGTCATCGCCACCGCCAGGGGCGAAAAGCTGGGCCTGATCAACTTCATGCACCCGCTCTACGACGTCCCGGATGCCGACGGAAATCACGGCTACCGGCGCTTCAGCCCGGTGTACCTGGCCGACTACGCCACCGCCGACGACGGCACGGGCCTGGTGCA
>JBGSNW010000295.1:0-1868 GCA_041739435.1 Burkholderiaceae bacterium | reverse complement strand
GGCGACGGGCGCGCCCCGGCCCACGACCATCGCGCCTTCGAGCGCACACAGGTACAGCTCCGCCAGCGCGCCCGGGGTCTGGGCCTGCACCCGCAACGACCCGTCGGCCTGCCCGGCTGCAAACACCTCGTACAGCCATTGGAGGTTGATGTCAAAAAAGTGCTGGACCTCGGCCCCCACCTGGGGCGGCAGCCCCTCGGCCTCGGCGCCGAGCATGCCGCAGACACACAGGCGGCGGTCCTGCCGGTAGGTGGCTTCAAACAGCGCGGCATAGTCGCGCAGCCGATCGGCCGCGGTGTCCCGCCGCCCCTCGATGCGCAGCAGCTGCTCGCGAAAACGATGGGTGTAGCGCTGCACGATGGTCGCCACCAGCGCGGCCTTGGTCGGGAAATGGTGGTGGATCGACGGCTTGCGGATGCCCACCTGCTGCGCCACGTCGTCGTACGAAAACCCGTTGTACCCCGCCTGCTGGATCAGCGCCTCGGCCGCATCGACCACACGCTCGGCCATGCCGGAGAGTTCGGAAAAGTGTTTCACACCAGGTGCCCCTGCCCGGTGGCCACGGGAAGATGCCCGGTCTTGACCAGAATGGTGCAGCCCTCCACGCTGAAGGGCCGGTGCTCGCTCAGGTGGGGGCTGCGCAGCCAGGTTCCGGCCGGATAGCGGCCGTGTTCGTCCTCGAAAACCCCATCGATCACAAAGATCTCCTCGCCCCCATGATGCCGGTGGGGGTTGAATTGGGTCCCCGGCGCCCAGCGCACCAGCGCCGTGTGCTGCGTTTCGAACTCGGCCAGCGGCAAAACGGTCAGGCCCGGCACCAGGCCCGGCAGCCAAGTTGCCCGTGCGGTGTCGACCCGGACCCGCGCCTTGTCCCGCGGGTCCAGGTGCCGCAGCTTCACCCACAACACGCAACCCTGGACCGAATAAGGCGCGTGGGCCGAACCGGGCGGGTTTTTCAGGTAGGTGCCAGGGCCATAGGTGCCCAGCTCGTCGCCGAAATCACCGCTCAGGACCAGAATTTCTTCCCCACCCGCATGGGCGTGAATCGGGAAACGTGCCCCCGCCGCATAACGCACAACGGAAGTCGCACGCGCCACCTCGCCGCCGTCCCGCTCGATCATGCGCCGCTCGACCCCGGGCGTGGGGGCAGGCGCCCAGGGCAGCCCGGCGGTGTCCACGACCACCCGCTGCGAAAAATCTTGGTGAAGTTGCATGTCTTTAAAAATCTACCGATCAGTTGGTAGGCATTGTAGTTCGATTTCAAAACCCGCTCAACGCCCGTGCCGAAGGCGAATTTGCGCGGGGATTTGCAGCAGAAGTGGCTTCTACCCCTTCTTCTTCACCGGCCGCTGCCAGTTGGCGATGCTGGCCTGCCGGCCGCGCGCCACGGTCAGGGCGCCGGGGGGGGTGCTTTTGGTGACGGTGGAGCTGGCGCCCACGGTGCCGCCCGCGCCGATGGTGAGCGGCGCCACCAGCACGCTGTTGCTGCCGATGTGCACGTCGGCGCCGATCACGGTACGGTGCTTGTTGGCGCCGTCGTAGTTGGCGGTGATGCTGCCGGCGCCGTAGTTGACGCGCTCGCCCACCGTGGCGTCGCCGAGGTAGGCGAGGTGGTTGGCCTTGGCGCCCTTGGCGAGCGTGGAGTTCTTCACCTCGACGAAGTTGCCGATGTGCACGTCCTCGTGCAGCTCCGCGCCCGGACGAAGCTGCGCGAACGGACCGATGATCGCGCCATTGCCGACCTTCGCCTCGGTGAGGACCACCATCGGGCGGAGCCGCACGCCGTCGGCAAGCTCGCAGTCGGTGACGTACGCGTTGCCCTCGATCGTGCAGTCGCGACCGATGCTCGTGCGGCCCTGCAGGTGCAC
>JBGSNW010000286.1:0-2236 GCA_041739435.1 Burkholderiaceae bacterium | reverse complement strand
CTACAGCGTGCTCCAGCCGACGGTCGCCTACACGCTGCGTGACCGAAAGCTGGGCCAGCTCCAGCCCCTGCAGCCACAGGCCATCGTGTCGGCCAACATCGGCTGCATCACCCACCTGCAAAGCGGCACCGCCACGCCCGTGCGGCACTGGGTTGAAGTGCTGGACGCGGCCCTGGCCGCCTGAAACGGTTTCGCCTTCAAACGTATCACGGCGTTGGTTCGCCTTGCCGTGCTACAGCACTGTCTGCGGCGCCCGCCTTGTTCTGCGCTTGAATGCAAAACCGCATGAGCCGCGCGGGACGCCGGGCCGTTTCGGTGCGCGCAGGCGCCTCTGATGCCTGTTGTTGGCTATAATATATATAGCTAACTACGGCCATTTGACGGGGGCTAAGGCCCTATTTTCCTTAAAAATCAGGTCGCCAGCGCGGTTTCGATGTCGGCGGCCATGTCGGCCGGCGCATCGGTGGGGGCGTAGCGCCGGATCACCTCGCCGTCCTTGCCCACCAGAAACTTCGTGAAATTCCACTTGATGGCCTTGCTGCCCAGCAGGCCGGGCGCCTCGGCGCTCAGCCACTGAAACAGCGGCGTGGCTTCGGCGCCGTTCACCTCGACCTTGGCCATCATCGGGAACGTCACCCCGAAGTTGAGCTGGCAGAAGCTGGCGATCTCGTCATTGCTGCCCGGGTCCTGCCCGCCGAACTGGTTGCACGGAAAACCCAGCACCACCAGGCCTTTGCGGCCATACGTCTGGTGCAGTTCTTCCAGCCCGGCGAACTGCGGCGTGAAGCCGCAGGCGCTCGCGGTGTTGACGATCAGCATGACCTTGCCCTTGAATTTTTTCAGCCGGACGGTGGAGCCGTCAATTTGCAGGGCGTCGAAGTCGTAAACCGTGGCCATGGTGCACTTTCTGTGAGGTGGCGAAAAATGATGCGTGGGTACAACAATAGCATCAACGATTGCCCACGGCCCGTGTTCCCGGCCATGCCCTGGAAGACGGCATGGCAGAGCTATGGGATAGTCACGTTCTGTCACACATCCACAACATAAAAACCATCATGGCAACAGAGACAAAAATCTGCCTGCTCGGATTCGGCGCGTCGGAGCTCTCGGCGCTGCACGCGCTGGTTCGCCTGATGATGCGGCGCGGTCAGGTGTGCACGCTGGTTCACCAACCCATCGAAGCCGACGTGGTGGTGGCCAATGCCGACGACCCCGCGACCATGCGGCAACTCTGGGCCTCGTCAGCCGTCAGCCGGGTGTTGCTGGTGGGCGAAAACGACGGTGCCACCGGCTGGCCCTTGTTGTCGCGCCCCATGAAGCTGCTGACCATCCTGGACGCGGTGGACGCACTGCTGGCCGCGCCACCGGTGCAACGCGGTGGTGTCGCCGCCGAATCCACCTCGGGCTTTGCAATGACCCGGCCCTACGCAGCGGGCGATTCCCGTCACGGGGGGCTGGACTCCAAGGCGTCCGGTTTCCCTGCCACGCAGCCTTTTGTCGGCCTCGACGCCCTGCCTGCGACGCCGCGCGTGCCAATGCCGGCCATCGTGCCCGGTGCGGCCATCGACGTCAACGCCATCGAACAATGGCGCGCCGCACAACGCATGCGTCAGGACCCGGCCATGGCGGCCACGCAACTGCTGCCACTGCCCGACATGAGCGAAGGCGACCTCGCCACGGTACCGCCACCGTTAACGCCCAGGCTAGCGCCCAGGCCAGCGCTGACACCGACCGCCCCTGAAGCCGCGGAATCCGCCCCCCATTCCCAGCCCAGCCTCCCGGCCATGACCGCACCGCTGGGCGATGCGCTTGTTGTGGGCGACGGCGACCTGTCGCGCCGAACGTTTCAAAAGCGCCTGCATGGCAAGGGATTGCGCTCGGACGCGGTGCGCACCGGCGAGGAAGTGCTGCGGCAGGCCGCCCGGCGCCCCTATCGGTTTGTGTTTCTCGACACCCCCGCGGGTGACATGAGTGCCCTGCAGATCGCGCGGGCACTGCGAAAATTCAAGCCCGATTCGGGCCAGCGGCCCCGGGTGATCCTGCTGATGAACCGCGACAGCCTGCTGACGCGCTTGCGTGCCCGTCTGGCCGGGTGTGCCGCCTGCCTGGTCAAACCGGTCGACGAAAAGGCCCTGACCCGTCTGGTCGCGGCCGGGTTGCGCTAGCCGCCCGCCGAAGCCCCAGACAGCCCCTCGACCCTCCGACACGCTCTGGCCATGCCGGGCCAGGCTCCGGG
>JBGSNW010000378.1:0-4398 GCA_041739435.1 Burkholderiaceae bacterium | reverse complement strand
CCCCGAGACCGGCGACGCGCTGCGCGACCATCGCGACCGCGCGTTGTGGCTGGGCCGCTCGCACACGCTCGATCTGCGGGCCGTTGGCGGCTGAGAGCCTGAGGCTTGCATGGCGCGGCGGCCCCATCACCACGTGTACGTGGTCCAGTTGTCCGACGAGGTCTGGAACAGCGCACGGTTTCGCCGCGCCAACCCGGACTACGTGTTGGGCCAGCCCTTCGTCTACGTGGGCATGACCGGCCTCGACCCGGACCTGCGCTTTGACAAGCACAAGGCGGGCATCCAGGCCAACCCCTTCGTGCGCGACCACGGCTTGCGCCTGCTGCCGCAACTGTACGAGCGCCACAACCCGATGCCCTACGCGGCGGCGCGGGACATGGAGGTGGAACTGGGCATCAGCCTGCGCGCCCGCGGCTTCGGGGTGTGGCAGGCCTGAGCGAAACACTCTCCCGCTCAGCGCAGGACTTCCAGCAGCCGGTCCAGCCCGCCGCTGTTGATGGCCACCATCGCCTGTTCGCGCACCTTGGGTTTGGCGTGGTAGGCCACCGAAAGGCCGGCCGCGCCCATCATGGGCAGGTCGTTGGCGCCGTCGCCCATGGCGATGCACTGCGCGGGCTCGATGCCCAGCAGCGACGCCACTTCCAGCAGCGTGCGGCGCTTCTCGGCGCCGTCGCAGATGTCGCCCCAGACCTGATTGACCATGCGTCCCGTGAGCTGGCCGCAGTGAGGGCCGCTTTCGATTTCGAGCACGTTGGAGCGGGTGAAGTCGATGCCCAGCCGCTCGCGGATGCGGTCGGTGAAATACGTGAAGCCGCCGCTGACCAGCAGCACCTTGAGGCCCGCCGCCTTGCAGGCCGCCACCAGTTCGGCGGCACCTGGATTGAGCTGCAGGCGCTCGCGGTACACCTCTTCCATGTGCGCCACGGTCACGCTCCTGAGCAGTGCCACGCGCCGGCGCAGGCTTTCCTTGTAATCGGCGATTTCGCCGCGCATCGCGGCTTCGGTGATGGCGGCCACCTCGGCCTTGCGGCCCGCGGCGTCGGCGATCTCGTCCACGCATTCGATGTTGATGAGCGTCGAATCCATGTCGAACGCGATGAGCTTGAAGTCGCGCAGGCGCAGCGGCGGCGTGAAGCGCTGGACCACGAGGCCGGGGGAGATTTCCTGGGGTTTCATGCGAGGGCGGGTGTTGGAATGGGCTGGCCCAGGCTGCGCAGCACGTCGCGCACGAGCTGGGCGCGGTCCTTGGGGGCCTGGAGTTCGCGCTCGATGCGCAGTTTTTCGTTGCCGACCAGCTTGATGTGCCGGTTTTTCTGGATGAGCTCGATGATGCGCATCGGGTCCACCGGCGCGTCCTTGCGAAAGCTGATGTGGATGACGCCGGGCGCCGCATCGACCTTGACCACGCCGTAGGGTTTGGCGATCACGCGCAGGCGGTGCACGTCGATCAGCGTCTGCGCCTGGACGGGCAGCTTGCCGAAGCGGTCCACGATTTCCTCCAGCAGCGCGTCGATCTGGTCGGTGTTTCGGGCGGTGGCCAGTTTCTTGTAGAACGACAGGCGCAGGTGCACGTCACCGCAGTAGTCGTCGGGCAGCAGGGCCGGGGCGTGCAGGTTGATGTCGGTCACCACGCTGAGCGGACTCAGCAGGTCGGGCTCGCGGCCGGCCTTGAGGGACGCCACGGCCTCGTTGAGCATCTCGTTGTAGAGCTGGAAGCCGATCTCCAGCATGTTGCCGCTCTGGTTCTCGCCCAGCACCTCGCCCGCGCCGCGGATTTCCAGGTCGTGCATGGCCAGGTAAAAGCCGGAGCCCAGCTCTTCCATCTGCTGGATGGCGTCGAGCCGCTGCTGGGCCTGCTTGGTCAGGCTCTCCTTGTCGGGCACCATGAGGTAGGCGTAGGCCTGGTGATGCGAGCGGCCCACGCGCCCGCGCAGCTGGTGCAGTTGCGCCAGGCCGAATTTGTCGGCGCGGCTGATGACGATGGTGTTGGCGCTGGGCACGTCGATACCGGTCTCGATGATGGTCGAACACAGCAGCAGGTTGTAGCGCTGCGCCACGAAGTCGCGCATCACGCGCTCGAGTTCGCGCTCGGGCATCTGGCCGTGCGCCACGGCGATGTGGGCCTCGGGCAGGATTTCCTCGAGGCGTGCGCGGCGGTTCTCGATGGTTTCCACCTCGTTGTGCAAAAAGTAGACCTGCCCGCCGCGCTTCAACTCGCGCAGCACGGCCTCGCGGATCACGCCATTGCCCTCGTCGCGCACGAAGGTCTTGATGGCCAGGCGCCGCTGCGGCGCGGTGGCAATCACCGACAGGTCGCGAATGCCTTCGAGCGCCATGCCCAGCGTGCGCGGAATCGGGGTGGCGGTGAGCGTGAGCACGTCGACCTCGGCGCGCAGCGCCTTCATGGCCTCCTTGTGGCGCACGCCAAAGCGGTGCTCTTCGTCGATGATGAGCAGGCCCAGGTTCTTGAACTTGGTGGATTCGCTGAGCAGCTTGTGTGTGCCGACCACGATGTCCACGCTGCCGTCGGCGATGCCCTTGATGGACGCGGTGATCTCCTTGCCCGAGCGAAAGCGCGAGACTTCGGCCACCTTGACGGGCCATTTGGAGAAGCGGTCGACCAGCGTCTGATAGTGCTGTTCGGCCAGCAGGGTGGTGGGCGCGAGAAACGCCACCTGACGCCCGCCGGTGACGGCAATGAAGGCGGCCCGCAGCGCCACTTCGGTCTTGCCAAAGCCCACGTCGCCGCACACCAGCCGGTCCATCGGGCGCGGGCTGATCATGTCCTGGATGACGGCATGGATGGCCGCACGCTGGTCGGCGGTTTCCTCGAACCCGAAATCGTTGGCAAAGGTTTCGTAGTCCTGCGGGCTGTAGCGGAAGGGGTGGCCTTCGCGCGCCGCGCGCCTTGCGTAGATGTTGAGCAGCTCGGCGGCCGAGTCGCGGATCTGTTCGGCGGCCTTGCGTTTGGCCTTTTCCCACTGGCCGCTGCCCAGGCGGTGCAAGGGGGCCTCGTCGGCGCTGACGCCGGTGTAGCGGCTGATCTGGTGCAGCTGGCTGACCGGCACGTAGAGCGTGGCCTTGTCGGCGTACTCCAGGTACAGGAATTCCTGCACGGTACCGGAGGGCCCTTCGGCGACCGGCGAGCCATCGGGGTTGCGGCTCGGCCCCATGTCCAGGTTGACCAGGCCGCGGTAGCGGCCAATGCCGTGGGCGGCGTGCACCACCGGGTCGCCGACGTTGAGCTCGGACAGGTCCTTGATCAGCGCTTCGACGTCGCTGACCTGTTCCTGCTTCTTGCGGCGCCGCGCCGTGGGGCCGGCGGCAAACAGTTCGGTCTCGGTGACGAAGTCAATGCCTTCGGCGGTCCAGCTGAAACCGGCGTTGAGCGCCGCGGTGGCGATGCCCAGCAGTTCGGTGCCGGTCTGGAATTCGGCGAGCGAGTCGAACGCCGGGGGCGAAAGATCGCTTGCGCGCATGAAGTCGAGCAGGCTTTCGCGGCGCCCGTCGCTTTCGGCCAGCAGCAGCACCTTGTGCGCGGTGTTGCGGATGTGGGTCTTCAGGCGCGCCAGCGGGTCTTCGGCGCCGCGCACCACGGTCAGCTCGGGCAGTGGCGTGAATTCGGCCAGGCCGGTGGCGTCGCCGGCCTGGCGCAGCGCGAGCTGGGCGTGCCCGTTGGCGAGCGAGAAAAACTGCTCGGGCGACAGGAAAAGTGTTTCAGGTGGCAACACCGGCCGCTCCGGGTCGCCCTGCGCCAGCCGGAAGCGCTCGCGCGTGTCCTGCCAGAAATGCTGGAACGCGGGTTCGAGGTCGCCATGCAGCACCACGGTGGCGTCGCTGCCGCCGGGGCCCGCCAGGTAGTCGAACACGGTGGCGGTGTCCTCAAAAAACAGCGGCAGGTAGTACTCGATGCCGGCCGTGGCCACGCCGTTGCCCATGTCCTTGTAGATGCGGCTTTTGGTGGGGTCGCCCTCCAGCAGTTCGCGCCAGCGGTTGCGAAAGCGTGCGCGGGCGTCCGCGTCCATGGGGAATTCGCGGCCGGGCAGCAGGCGAACCTCGGGCACGGGGTAGAGGCTGCGCTGGCTGTCGGGGTCGAAGGTGCGGATCGAGTCGATCTCGTCGTCCCACAGATCCACGCGGTAGGGCACCTGCGAGCCCATGGGGAACAGGTCGATCAGGCCGCCGCGCACCGCGTATTCGCCGGGGCTGACCACCTGCGTCACATGGCTGTAGCCGGCCAGCGTGAGCTGGGCCTTGAGGCGGGCTTCATCGAGCTTTTGCTTGACTTTGAACTCAAAAGTGTAGGCGGCCAGAAAGCCCGGCGGCGCCAGCCGGTACAGGGCCGTGGTGGCGGGCACGATGACCACGTCGGCGCTGGCGCTGCGGTCGCGCTGGCCG
>JBGSNW010000236.1:0-13573 GCA_041739435.1 Burkholderiaceae bacterium | reverse complement strand
CGGCCGGGCCATCGCCGCCATCACCACCGAATTCGGCCCCCGGTTCATCGCCGCGGATGGCGCGCTGGACCGCGCCCTGATGCGAACGCTGGCATTCAACGACCCCGCCGCACGACACCGTCTGGAGGCCATCATTCACCCGCTGGTGGGCCAGGAAGCGTCGCGTCAGGCCAGCGATGCGGCGGCGGCCGGCCATCATCTGCTGGTTTTCGACATTCCCCTGCTGGCCGAATCCACCCACTGGCGCGAGCGCCTGGACCGCGTGATGGTGATCGACTGCCCTGAAGAAATCCAGGCGGCCCGGGTCACCATGCGCGATGGCCTGTCGGTTGCGGCCGTGCACGCGATCATTGCCGCGCAGGCACCACGATTGAAGCGACTGGCGGCAGCGGACCTCGTTCTCTGCAATGACACCCTGACCCTCGATGCCTTGTGCGCCACGGTCAGGTGGATCGCCCACGACTTCGGGCTATGATTCGGGCACTGGAAGCCTCAGCGTGATTTTGTACGAGTACCCATTCAATGAACGCATCCGGACCTACCTGCGGCTGGAACATCTGTTCCGCCGGCTGGGCGAGCTGGTGCCGCGCGACCACCCACTGGACCATCACCACGCACTGACCACGCTGTTCGAGATCATGGACGTGGCCATGCGGGCCGACCTGAAGTCCGATGTTCTGAAAGATCTCGACAAGCAAAAACAGGTATTGACGGGATTTCTAGGCAATCCAGCCATCTCGGAAACCACCCTGGAACAGGTCATCCAGCAGCTGGACGGTTGCTTTGCGGCCCTTAACGGACTTCCCGGAAAAGCAGGGCAATCCCTGACCGAGAACGACTGGCTGATGAGCATCCGCAGCCGCGCCGGGATTCCCGGCGGTACCTGCGAATTCGATTTGCCCGCGTATTTTGCCTGGCAACATCACAGCGCGATCAGCCGTCAGGCCGACCTGACGCGTTGGGGCACCTCATTGAAGCCGCTGGCCGAGTCGATTCATGTGCTGCTCAAACTTTTGCGCGACTCCGGAGCCCCGCAAAAGGTGATCGCCGTCGGCGGTCAATTCCAGCAACCGTTGCCACAAGGCAGGACGTTCCAGCTGCTGCGTTTGCGTATCGATCCGTCCACGGAAGCCATTCCTGAAATCAGCGGTAACAGATTGATCGCGTCCGTTCGGCTCATGCGCCTCGGCAGCGACGAACGGCTGCACCCCGTCACGGATGACACGACGTTCGAAATGACACTGTGCGCCTGAATGCACTCCGTGATGAGCCAGCCTGAAGTCAAATCAAGACGCGTCACATGCCCGGCCTGCAAAGGTCCAAGCCTGTACGACATTGGCAACCCCTTTCGCCCGTTTTGCAGTGCACGGTGCAAGGGAAACGACTTCGGTGCATGGGCCAGCGAGCAATTCCGCGTGAACTCTGAAACAACCCCGGATGATCCGCCTTTTGACGATGCCAAGCTACAATAATGAGTGTTATTTGGCCTCAGCCCCCGTCAAATATTGTTAGTTTGTAATCGAATATATAGCAGCGTTCAACCCTCGTTCTTGGCAGAACCATTCCAGAACGGGCCTCGTACCTGGCAGAACGGGCGCAACCCTTACCGGCAGTTGCTGCCACGCAAAAGATTGCCCTTCACGCATCTGCAACGTTCCGGCCCATTCAATTACCTTGCAGAAGTGCAGTCGCACGAGTGCATGGGGATAATCCACCAGCTCCTGCCGCCAGTGTTCAATCGTCGTGATGACGATGCCCAGCTCCTCCTGCAATTCCCGGCGCAGAGCCTGTTCCACCGACTCGCCCGGTTCGAGTTTCCCTCCAGGAAACTCCCAGTACCCGGCGTATACCTTGCCCGGCGGCCGGGACGTGAGCAGAAATTGTCCGTCTGGCTGAAGCAGAACCCCCACGGCCACATCCACCACCGACCGGTCGGCACCACCTTCGCGCGGCCGATGTGCATCGGCCACAATCGGTATGCGGGTCATCGGACCACCTTCGCCCTGCGGGCTACGGTGCGAGCTTGCTTGGGAGCGGCCCGGCGCGGCGCTCACCGAAGCACCTTCGCCCTGCGGGCTGCGGTGCGAGCTTGCTTGGGAGCGGCCCGGCGCGGCGCTCATGCAACGACGCCGTGCTGACCTGCGTAGTTGCGGGCAAACTGGTAGGCCACCCGACCACTGCGCGAACCACGCTCAAGCGCCCACACCAACGCCTCGGATCTTGCGGCCTCGATGGCCTGCGCGTTAACGCCCAATGACGACAGCCACTGCGCCACAATCGCAAGGTACTCGTCCTGCGAAAACGGATAAAAACTCACCCACAGGCCAAAGCGCTCTGACAGCGATATCTTTTCCTCCACCACCTCACCGGGATGGACTTCGCCATCGTCAGTATGTTTATAGGTGAGGTTCTCCTTCATGTATTCGGGCAAAAGGTGCCGCCGGTTGCTTGTCGCGTAGATCAGCACGTTTGGCGCCGCTGCAGCCACCGATCCATCCAGTGCAGATTTGAGCACCTTGTACCCGGGCTCGCCCTCGTCAAAGCTCAGGTCGTCGCAAAACACGATAAATTTCTCGGCCCGCACGCAAACGAGGTCAACGATGTCTGGTAAATCGACCAGGTCGGCCTTGTCCACCTCGATCAGGCGCAATCCCCGTGGTGCAAACTCGTTCAGGCAAGCCCGGATCAGGGATGATTTTCCCGTTCCACGCGCTCCGGTCAGCAGCACGTTATTGGCAGGCAGTCCGTCAACGAACTGCCGGGTATTGCGTTCGATCTTTTCTTTTTGCCCGTCAATTTCCTTGAGGTCGGTCAACCGCATGACTCCCACATGCCGCACGGGCTCCAGACTCCCGTGCCCCCCGGATCGCTTGCGATAGCGAAAGGCCACGGACGCGGCCCAATCGGGCGCCGTCAGCGGTTGAGGCAAAACCGATTCGATCCGTGCCAACAGGCGTTCAGCGCGTTCGAGCAGGCGTTCAAATTTCTCGTTCATGCAATGCAATGCAATGTGAATGCGGATCAGGATCGGTAATCGGCATTGATCGACACATAGTCGTGGCTGAAGTCACAAGTCCAGACCGTGTCGACAGCCGACCCGCGCCCCAACACGACACGCACCGTGATTTCGCTTTGTTTCATCACCCGCTGGCCGTCTTCCTCGCGGTATGCCGGGTTGCGCCCTCCTTTGGCCGCCACGTGCACATCATCGAGGTACAGATCAATGCGATTCGGGTCGAGGTCAGCAATTCCGGCGTATCCGACCGCTGCCAGGATTCTCCCCAGGTTCGGGTCGCTGGCATAAAACGCCGTCTTCACCAGCGGCGAATGGGCAATCGCGTACGCCACTTGCCGACACTCCGCGGCGGTCAGGCCTCCCTCGACCTTCACTGTGATGAATTTCGTGGCGCCCTCACCGTCACGCACAATGGCCTGCGCCAGTTGCCGCGCCACGCCCAGCATGGCATCGCGCAGTTGTTGTCCCAGCGGACTGTCGAGCGACGTGATCTGGGGATGCAGCGCCTTGTTGGTGGCGATCACGACAAAAGAATCGTTGGTCGAGGTATCGCCATCGATCGTGATGCGATTGAACGAGCCCTCTGCCAATTCGCGTACCAGAGGCTGCAGCACTGCCGGCGCCACATTGGCATCGGTCGCCAGAAAACCCAGCATGGTGGCCATGTTGGGACGAATCATCCCGGCACCCTTGCTGATCCCGGTGATCGTCACGGGCACACCCGCCAGCGCAATGCGCGCGCTGAATGCCTTTGCCACCGTATCGGTGGTCATGATGGCTTCCGCCGCCCGGATCCAATGGCCAGGGCTCGCATCGGCCAGCGCCCCGGGAATCCCCGCCGTGATCCGGTCCACTGGCAGGGTTTCCATGATGACGCCCGTCGAGAATGGCAAAACCTGCTCGGGTGCAAGCTTCAGGAGATGCGCGAGCGCCTCGCAGGATGCGCGCGCGCGCGCCAGTCCGTCCTCCCCGGTCCCTGCATTGGCATTGCCGGTATTGATCAGCAGCGCGCGCACGCTCGCGCCATTCGCCAGGTGTTCGCGACAGATTTGCACCGGCGCAGCACAGAAACGGTTCTGCGTGAACACCGCCGAGACCGACGCTCCCTCGTCGAGCAGCATCACGGTCAGATCCTTGCGGTTGGCTTTGCGGACACCGGCTTCGGCAACACCCAGTCGAATACCAGCAACCGGCAGCAATTCGGTCGGGTTGGGCGCGCAAAGGTGAACTGGCATGGTTTTCTTTCAGTGACCGTTCAAATCATGCGGAAAATTCCGGCTCAACAAGACCCGAGCTGGCGCCCGTCATGACAGGCTGGCCCGGGGCCTCAATTCAACTTGCCGTGGCAGTGCTTGTATTTCTTGCCGCTGCCACACGGGCAGGTCTCGTTGCGCCCCACTCTGGGCACCTCCGACGCCAGCAAACCCGTTGCGCCGGCGATGCCACCAACGCCGCCCCGGCGGGACTGTTCATCAACCGTGGTTTGCACCTCTCCGGTCTCGGTGGGTGCGGTGTAGGTCACATTGGCAATTTTTTCCGCCCGCGCTTCCATTTCTCCGGCCGCCTGCTCGAGCTGCTCGCCGGTCTGGACCTTCACGGTCATGAGAACCCGGGTCACTTCGTTCTTGACCGAGTCCAGCAACTGGCCAAACAGCTCAAATGCCTCTCGTTTGTATTCTTGTTTTGGCTGCTTCTGGGCATACCCACGCAGATGAATGCCCTGACGCAGATAGTCCAGGGCACTCAAATGCTCGCGCCAATGGGAGTCGATGGTCTGCAGCAACACAACGCGTTCGAACTGCGTGAAGTTCTCGGCGCCGATCTGCGTTA
The DNA here is from genome assembly GCA_041739435.1 of Burkholderiaceae bacterium. Taxonomy (GTDB): domain Bacteria; phylum Pseudomonadota; class Gammaproteobacteria; order Burkholderiales; family Burkholderiaceae_C; genus PHCI01. Next base: position 8,727 of record JBGSNW010000236.1, on the reverse strand, counting down.
CTTTTTCCTCAAAGACGGCATCGGCTGCCTGGAGAACTTTTTCAAGAACCTCCTGGTCAGTCATCGCGCTGGCGGACTGGATCTCATGATGCAGCGAAGTCTCGACATGCCATTCTTGTGACAATACTTTTTGCAGACTGGCAACATCCCACTGCTCTTCCACCGACTCCAACGGCACGTACTGATGCACCAGATCGGTAAAACAACCCACTCGCAATGAAGCGATCTGCGCCGTCAGATCGGACGCATCCAGAATATCGTTTCGTTGCTGGTAAATGACCTTGCGCTGGTCGTTGGACACGTCGTCATATTCCAGCAGCTGCTTGCGAATGTCGAAGTTCCTGGCTTCGACTTTGCGCTGCGCGGACTCGATGCTGCGCGTGACAATGCCCGCCTCGATGGCCTCGCCATCCGGCATTTTCAGACGCTCCATGATGGCCTTGACACGATCGCCGGCAAAAATCCGCATCAACGGATCGTCCAGGCTCAGGTAAAAACGGGAAGAACCCGGATCCCCCTGACGGCCTGATCGGCCGCGCAATTGATTGTCAATGCGCCGGGATTCGTGGCGCTCGGTGGCGATGATGCGCAGCCCTCCCTGTGCCTTGACAAATTCGTGCTCCTGCGTCCATTCGGCCCGCAGTTGTTCGATTTTTCTTGCCCGTGCCCCGGCGTCCAGTGAGGCGTCCTGCTCAACCGCCTCGACGAGCTTTTCCACATTGCCCCCCAACACGATGTCGGTCCCGCGCCCGGCCATGTTGGTGGCAATCGTGATCATCCCGGTTCGGCCTGCCTGGGCCACGATGTCGGCTTCGCGGGCATGCTGCTTGGCGTTGAGAACCTGATGCGGAAGTTTTTCGCGGTCCAGCAGCTGAGAGATGATTTCTGAGTTTTCGATGGAACTGGTTCCAACCAGAACCGGTTGCCCACGCTCGTGACACTCGCGGATGTCAGCGATGGCCGCATCGTATTTCTCTCGAGTCGTCTTGTACACACGGTCAAGCTGGTCGTCTCGGCGACTGGGTCGATTGGGTGGAATCACCACCGTCTCCAGGCCGTAGATTTCCTGGAACTCATAAGCTTCGGTATCGGCTGTCCCGGTCATGCCGGCAAGCTTGAGATACAGGCGGAAATAGTTCTGGAACGTGATCGAAGCAAGCGTCTGGTTCTCGGCCTGGATGGCCACGCCCTCTTTGGCCTCCACCGCCTGATGCAGCCCGTCGCTCCAGCGCCGTCCCGACATCAGACGCCCCGTGAATTCGTCGACAATCACGATCTCGCCGTCCTGAACAACGTAATGCTGGTCACGGTGGTACAGATGGTTCGCCCGAAGCGCGGCATACACATGGTGCATCAGCGTGATGTTGGCGGGGTCGTACAGCGACGCCCCTTCGGGAATGAGGCCTAGCTGGGCCAGAATGCGTTCGGCAGTTTCATGCCCTTGTTCGGTCAGGAACACCTGGCGAGACTTCTCGTCGACCGTGAAATCGCCAACCTTGATGATGCCCTCGCCGGTACGTGGGTCCGCCTCGCCTTCCTGGCGAACAAGCTGGGGGATCGCGCGGTTGATGGCAATATAGAGGTCGGTGTGATCTTCGGCCTGGCCACTGATGATGAGGGGTGTGCGCGCTTCGTCAATCAGGATGGAGTCAACCTCATCAACGATGGCGTAGTTCAGGCCGCGCTGAACACGATCCTGGACTTCATAAACCATGTTGTCACGGAGGTAGTCGAAACCAAATTCGTTGTTGGTCCCGTAGGTAATGTCTGCGCCGTAAGCCGCCTGCTTCTCGGCCCGGGACATCTGAGGCAGGTTGACGCCGACCGTCAGCCCGAGAAAGTTGTACAAACGCCCCATCCATGCCGCATCGCGACTGGCCAGGTAATCATTGACCGTCACCACGTGCACGCCCTTGCCGGTCAGTGCATTGAGATACACGGGCAACGTGGCCGTCAGTGTCTTGCCCTCACCTGTGCGCATTTCGGAAATCTTGCCGTTGTGCAGCGACATCCCGCCCAGGAGCTGGACATCGAAATGGCGCATTTTCATGACGCGCTTGGAGCCTTCTCGCACCACTGCAAAAGCTTCCGGCAACAGAGTGTCGAGTGATTCGCCAGCCTGAACCCGTTCGCGAAACAGGCGCGTCTTGTCGCGCAGGGCGTCATCGTCCAGACTTTCCAGCGCGGATTCCATCGCGTTGATGCGATCAACCGTTTTGCGGTATTGCTTCAGGAGGCGGTCGTTGCGGCTGCCAAAGATTTTTGTGAGGACGTTAATGGCCATGAATACAGATCGCCCCTTCGGCAAGCGCCGCGGGGCGATTCAATCCTTTGAACGATCAGGATGAGTAGGGGCAAGGTGAACGGATACAACGCCCCCGCGCGACCCGGACACTCCAGCAAACCGTGGATTTTACCCGCGCGGGAATCGCTACGCTCAACGCGTGGAGGTACCCACCCCCGCCATGAGATTGCGCCCGGAGTCGAGGAATTTCCGAGGGTCCTGGTGCAAGCCCTCAACCAACACCTCAAAATGCAGGTGCGGCCCGGTTGACCGCCCGGTCGTCCCGACTTCAGCCAGTTTCTGGCCACGCTTGACCAGGTCGCCTTTTTTGACATTCACTCGGGATGCATGGGCGTATCGGGTGACCAACCCATTTCCGTGATCCACTTCAACCATGTTGCCGTAAGCGGGATGAAACTCCTGCGTCACAATCACACCCCCTGCAGCGGCAAGGATCGGCGTACCCGTTTCTGCCTGGAAATCCAGGCCTGTGTGCAAGGCCGATCGGCCCGTGAAAGGGTCGATCCGCCATCCAAACGCCGACCCCAGATTTCCGGAAGATACCGGCAACTGGGTAGGAACCATCAACCGGCTCAGCCGTTGATCAAACAGCCTCGATTCCACCACCGTCATCAGATCGACACGCTGATCGGTCAGCGCGTCAAGGTCTTGTAATGCCTGTTGAAGTTCTTCCATCGTCAGTGATCGCCCTGATATCAGAGCCCCGCCACGCCCTGGAGGAACCTTGATTTCCGCGGGCGTCACACCTGCCAGGCCGGCAACACGCTCACCCAAGGCCTCAAGCTGCGCCATCCGCGCCTGCATTTCACCCAGTTTGCGGGCCATGGCGTCGATGTTCTCCCGCATGAATCGGTCGCGTTGCTCGACATCGTCCTTGACAACCAGTTTGACCAGCGTACCAATCACTGGCCAGCCTTCGCGCGCGCCCTTGAGAAACACCCAGTGGTACAACCCTGCCGCCACAAGCATCAGTGCCAACGCGACGGCAAAACCCGCCATGACCAACTTCCCGCCATCAAGGTGAATTGCCCGACTTTTGGCCAACCAGGCATCCGTGATAATCAAATGCAACTGAAATCTCCTCGATTGCAATCCCAATCCGCGATGAACCGCCGTCACCACGCCATCACATTGCAGCAAGCCACATCGGATTCACCCGTATTGGCCCGCCTGGCGGACCTCGCACGAGACTCCGGCGAACGTCTGCGCGCCATCGAAAACCTGATTCCGCAGGCGTTGCGGCCCACGATCCGCCCTGGACCTATCGAAGACGGAACCTGGTGCCTGTTGGTCAGCAGCAATGCCGCTGCATCCAAACTCCGCCAGCTTTTGCCATCCCTGACCACCCATCTGCGCACACGGGGTTGGGAGGTTACCGCAATTCGGCTCAAGGTCCAAGCCAGCGTGGAGCGGCCACGGCCGGAGCTGTAAGCAGATGCAATCGCCTGTGTCCTGCAGGGCGAGATATGGTGCCGATTATCGGATTCGAACTGATGACCTACCGCTTACAAGGCGGTTGCTCTACCAACTGAGCTAAATCGGCGTTTTATCGCATTTTAATGGGTCGTCAAGGTATCTACTTGACCCGCTTGAGCGAGGGGCGACGCCCCTCTCCGCCGGACGGTCGTGGTGGTTGCGGCTCGTCGTCTTGCGGACTGTCCGTCGACACCAAGGGGATCACCTTGGGGCCCTCGCCATCCCGGGATTCGCGATCCGGAACCGCCACCAACCCCGGAGATTTGGCCGCTTCAGCGCCCGCCGCATTCGTCACCGGCACCGGGAACGCCATGCCCTGACCATTTTCCCGTGCATAAATTGCAATCACCCGACCGATGGGGACCGTGATATCTCGCGCCTTGCCGGCGAACCGGGCCTTGAACTCAATGAAATCATTGCCCAGTTTGAGTGCGCTCGTGGCATCGAAGCTGATGTTGAGCACGATCTCACCATTTTTTACATATTCACGCGGCACTTGCACCGTCTCATCCACCAACACGGCAACATAAGGCGTGAATCCGTTGTCCGTGCACCACTCATACAACGCCCTGATCAGATACGGGCGGGTTGAGGTGGAATCCAGTGCGTTCATCATTGGCGCCGACAGTGCAGGATCTCAAGATTTACTTGCGCATCACCTTTTCGGACGGCGTGAGTGCTTCGATATAAGCCGGACGCGAAAAGATGCGCTCGGCATATTTAAGCAACGGCGCGGCATTTTTGCTGAGATCAATACCGTAGTAGTCCAGACGCCAAAGCAACGGCGCGATGGCGACATCCAGCATGGAGAAGTTTTCTCCCAGCATGTATTTGTTCTTCAGGAACACCGGCGCCAGTTGGGTCAGACGGTCACGGATGTGGGCACGCGCTTTCTCCAGGGCCTTCTCGTTGCTCTTGGCCGCACGAGACTCCAGCAAGCCGACGTGCACAAAAAGCTCCTTCTCGAAATTGAGCAGGAACAGCCGGACGCGGGCACGGTCAACCGGGTCACCCGGCATGAGCTGAGGGTGCGGAAAGCGTTCGTCGATGTACTCGTTGATGATGTTCGACTCGTACAGGATCAGGTCGCGTTCGACCAGGATCGGCACCTGGCCATACGGATTCATGACATTGATGTCTTCCGGTTTGTTGTAGAGGTCCACGTCCCGAATTTCGAAATCCATGCCTTTCTCGAACAGCACAAAACGGCAGCGGTGGGAAAACGGGCAGGTCGTTCCTGAATACAACACCATCATGGCGGGGCTCCTAAAAATGTAAAAGAGTGGGGCGAACCAGAGCGCCGCCTGGCCATCCCACTCTGCAGGGTTCGGGCCCGATGCCCGCAACCGGTTGATCCTGTTTACTTGATGTCTTTCCAGAACGCCGCGTTCAGGCGCCACGCAACAAAGGTAAATAGACCCAGGAACAGCAGAACCCAAACGCCGATGCGCACCCGGGTCTTCTGCGCTGGCTCAGCCATCCATTGCAGGTAATTCACCAGATCGCCAACCGCCTGGTCGTACTGGAGTGGCGTCATGGTGCCGGGCGTGATTTGCCGCCACCCCGTCACCACCTTGACCGGATGCCCATGCTCTTCCTTTTCCTCGTACACAGGTTGACGGTCCCCCTGCAACTCCCATAAAACATGGGGCATGCCCACATTGGGAAACGCCAGGTTGTTCCAGCCCGTGGGCTTGGTTTCGTCCTTGTAATACGTACGCAAATACGTATACAGGTAGTCGGCCCCCGTGCCACCATGCCCGGCACGCGAGCGCGCGATCAGGGTCAGGTCCGGCGGGACGCCACCAAACCAGTCCTTGGCCTGCTTCGGGTCGACGGCGGCCTTCATGGTGTCACCGATCTTGTCGGTCGCGAACAGCAGGTTGTCCTTGATCTGCTGCGGCGTCAAGCCGATATCGGTCAGCCGGTTGTAGCGCATGAAAGCCGCCGAATGGCAGTTCATGCAGTAGTTGACGAAAATCTTGGCGCCATTTTGCAACGCGGCAAGATCGTTGGTCTTGTTGGGCGCCTTGTCCCAGGCAATGCCTTCGCCACCAGCCGCGTGGGCCCCCATGGCCAAGCCAATGGCCGCGATGAATCCGAGAATGATTTTTTTCATGATGGAGGACTCCGGCTCAATGCGCTTCAAAGGTCACGCGTGCGGGCACGGGTTTGGGCTCTCCCAGACGGCTCCACAAGGGCATCAGCAGGAAAAACCCGAAATAAAACAGCGTTCCAACCTGGGAGACACGTTCGCCCAGCGGTGAAGGTGGCAACACCCCAAGGTATCCGAGCACAAAAAAGTTCAGGATGAACACCGCGTACAGGTACTTGTGCCAGCCCGGACGGTAGCGAATGGACTTGACGGGGCTGTGGTCCAGCCAGGGCAGGAAGAACAGGATGACGACCGCACCACCCATCACCACCACGCCCCAGAACTTGGCGTCGATGGACAACATCAGGACGGCACCCACCACCGCGGCCACCACCACGGCCATCTTGGCAAACGACGGTAGCTTGGTCTTCAGTACGCCAAAGGCCGCGCCCGCCACCACGCACAGGATCAGCGCATACATCATCTCGCTGGTGATGGCGCGCAACATGGAGTAATACGGCGTGAAATACCAGACCGGCGCAATGTGCAGCGGCGTCTTCAGCGGATCGGCAGGAATGAAGTTGTTGTACTCGAGGAAATAGCCCCCCAGTTCCGGGGCAAAAAAGATGATGGCCGAAAACACCATGAGGAACACGCTCACGCCAAAAATGTCGTGCACCGTGTAGTACGGGTGGAACGGGATGCCGTCCAGCGGGTGGCCGTTCGCATCGCGCGGAGCGTTCGGGCCCTTGATCTCGACACCGTCGGGGTTGTTGGAACCCACGTCATGCAGCGCGATCAGGTGCGCCACGACCAGCCCCAGCAGCACCAGCGGCACTGCGATCACGTGAAAGCTGAAGAAGCGATTCAGCGTGGCGTCGCCCACCACGTAGTCGCCGCGGATCATCAGCGCCAGGTCGGGACCGATGAAGGGGATGGCCGAGAACAGGTTCACGATCACCTGGGCGCCCCAGTAGGACATCTGGCCCCAGGGCAGCAGGTAGCCCATGAACGCCTCGCCCATCAGCGCCAGGAAGATGGCGCAACCGAAAATCCAGACCAGTTCGCGTGGCTTTCGGTAGCTGCCGTAGAGCAGGCCGCGGAACATGTGCAGATAAACCACCACAAAGAAGGCCGAGGCGCCGGTGGAGTGCATGTAGCGGATCAGCCAGCCCCAGGGCACGTCGCGCATGATGTACTCGACCGAACCGAACGCCAGTGCGGCGTCGGGCTTGTAGTGCATGGTCAGGAAGATGCCGGTCACGATCTGGATCACCAGCACCAGCAGCGAAAGCGAACCGAAGATGTACCAGAAGTTGAAATTTTTCGGAGCGTAGTACTCCGACATATGGACCTTGTAGGCAGAGAACGCGGTCGGAATCCGGTTTTCGAACCAGTTCGTCAGCTTTTCTGCCGCGGAGGCGTTGGGTGAGATTTCCTTGAATTCAGCCATGTCTGTTCCTAGTCAGGTGAGAAGGGAGAACGCTGCCAGGCAGCGCCGCTCCGTCCTGCAACGCTTCACGCTTTCTTGTCTTCGCCGATCAGGAGTTTTGTTTCCGACAGGTACATGTGCGGCGGCACTTCCAGATTGTCCGGCGCCGGCTTGTTCTTGAACACGCGGCCAGCCAGGTCGAAGGTTGAGCCGTGGCAGGCGCACAGGAAGCCGCCCTCCCAGTTGTCGGGCAACGAGGGTTGCGGCCCCGCCTGAAGCCGGTCACCGGGCGAGCAGCCCAGGTGGGTGCAGATGCCCACGCCGACAAAAACCTCCGGCTTGATGGAACGCCCTTCGTTGCGGGCGTACTCTGGCGTGAATTCTTCGGGCTTGCGCTCGGATTTCGGATCGGCCAGCAGAGGGTCGTTTTTCTTGAGCCCTTCGAGCATCTCGGGCGTGCGCTTGAGGATCCAGACCGGTTTGCCGCGCCATTCGACCGTCATTTTCTCGCCGGGCTTGAGCGCCGAAATATCGACCTCGACGGCGGCGCCGGCGGCCTTGGCTTTTTCCGACGGATTGAAGGTGCTCACAAAAGGCACGGCGACAAAGCCCGCGCCCACGGCACCGGCGCATCCCGACGCAATCAGCCACGTCCGTTTGCCAGTGTCAACTGGGGTGCTACTCATGGAAATCCTCTGACAGTTCTGGAGGTATTGGGGTCAACCGGCGATTGTAGCGGAGCAGCAAGACCGGTTTCAATGCGCCCGCCGCTGCTCGCTTGACACCGTCGCGCGGTTGCAGGTACCGTGCGCTCGCTTACAACAAAGGAGTTACCCATGAGCATGGTGCAGGAGTTCAAGGAATTTGCGGTCAAGGGCAACGTGATGGATCTCGCCGTGGGCGTGATCATTGGCGGCGCATTCGGAAAAATCGTCGATTCGGTGGTCGGCGACCTGATCATGCCGCTGGTCAGCAAGATTTTCGGCGGGCTGGATTTTTCGAACTATTACCTCGCCCTGGCGGGTCAGGCCGCCGGGTTGACTCTGGCCGAAGCCAAAAAAACCGGCGCGGTTTTTGCGTATGGCAGCTTCATCACCGTCGCGCTGAACTTCACGATCCTGGCGTTCATCATTTTCATGATGGTCAAGCAGATGAACCGCTTCAAGAGCGAAGCCCCCGCCGCCGCGCCGCCGGCCACGCCGGAAGACGTGGTGCTGCTGCGCGAGATTCGCGACAGCCTCAAAAAGTGAGCCAGGGGATGGGCTTGTTGCTATATTTTAGATAGCAAACAATGACCATTTCACGGGGGCTAGAGGCTATTTTTATTCAGAAAATGGAGCCCCCAGCCGCCGCGCCATGCGCACGGCGGCCCGCAGGCTTTCGGCGCTGGCGGTGCCCGTGCCCGCGATGTCGAACGCC
>JBGSNW010000211.1:0-1922 GCA_041739435.1 Burkholderiaceae bacterium | reverse complement strand
GTCGGGTGGGGCGTTCGCCGCCGTTTCGGCGCCCTGCCAGACCACGCCCAGGGTTTCGCGCGAGCCCAGGGGCACACGCACCAAGGTTCCTGCTGCAAGTGCCAACTCACTTCGGTAGGTGAGCGGCGCGCCGATGCCGCTGTGTGCCGGCGTCTGCACCACAACCTGCAGCCAGTGTGTCACCCGCAGCCCCCCGGAGAGCGGGTTTCTTCAAGCGAACTTTCGGAGTAGCTTGTAAGTCGTTGATCCAATAGCGTTTTCATCGGGATTCGATAATTCTGTGGATAACTTTGTTGACAGCTTCCATCGAGCGGCTGCGAAGCCTTGCCAATCAAGGCTTTCACTGGATTGCCCGCAAAAACGGCAGATTGTGAAATTTCTTATAAATCAACAACTTGCAATCGCTACGGGTTTTGTAGCAACACCGGGTTACGCGTCGAGAACTTGTGATGCCGCCACACAACTTTTGTGCATAAGTCAAGAGCCGCGGCAATATTTCCGGCCGATGGGGGCCCCTTCGGACCGGGTCTAGCGACCGCGCATGGTGCGGGAGTGAGTGTGTACTGCGTCCACCAGAGTTGCCACGTGGTCGGGCGGCGTGAACTGGCTGATGCCGTGCCCGAGGTTGAAAATATGCGTCGGGCCGACGACCTTGTGGTCGGTGTGCGGGAGGCCGAACGATTCGAGCACCCGGATGGCCTCGAGCCGGATCTGCGCGGGCGGTGCAAACAGCACGTTGGGGTCGATGTTGCCCTGCACGGCCTTGCCGTGGCCCCCGGCCACGCCGCCCACCAGGGCGCGGGCGGTGGCCAGGTTCATGGTCCAGTCCAGGCCCAGCACCTCGCAGTCCAGTGCGGCCATCTCGGGCAGCCACAGGCCACCGCCCTTGGTGAACACGATGCGCGGCACGATCTTGCCGTCAACCCCGTGGCGCTTGAGCTGCGTGAGCACCCGTGCCGTGTAGGCCAGGCTGAAGGCCTGGAACGCGCCATCGGCCAGCACGCCGCCCCAGCTGTCGAACACCATCACCGCCTGGGCCCCGGCGTCGATCTGCGCGTTCAGGTAGGCCGCGACCGCGTCGGCGTTGATGCTCAGGATGCGGTGCATCAGGTCGGGGCGGCTGTACAGCATGCTCTTGACCAGCCGGTAGTCGTCCGAGCCCGCGCCCTCGACCATGTAGCAGGCCAGCGTCCAGGGGCTGCCCGAAAAACCGATCAGTGGCACCCGGCCGTCCAGCGCCTTGCGGATCGAGGTGACAGCGTCGAACACGTAGCGCAACTTGTCCAGGTCGGGCACCTCCAGCCGCGCCACGGCGGCTTCGTCGCGCACGGGCGTGGCAAAGCGCGGGCCTTCGCCCTGCGCAAACGACAGGCCCAGGCCCATGGCGTCGGGCACGGTCAGGATGTCGCTGAACAGAATGGCCGCGTCCAGCGGGTAACGCGCCAGCGGTTGCAGCGTGACTTCGGTGGCGTGGTCCACGTTCGTGGCCAGGCCCATGAAGCTGCCGGCCCTGGCGCGCGTGGCGCAGTATTCGGGCAGGTAACGGCCCGCCTGGCGCATCAGCCAGATGGGGGTGTAATCGGTGGCCTGGCGCAGGCAGGCGCGCAGAAAAGTGTCGTTTCGAAGGGGTGCAAACATGGTGGCATTGTGGCACCACGCACGGGCCGGGCTGAAACATCGGGATACGTATTGGCGAGGAACGGGCGTGCGTTGCGCCGCAGCCCGGCGTACGATCATCAGCCCTGTCATTCCCGTGGGAGTTGTCATGCCGGTTTTGGGAGTTGTGCAATGAGTGCCTTTGAAGTGCTGGGTCTGACGGCCGTGCTGCTGGGGCTGGGCGCGTGGCTGTGGTTCGGGCGTGGCCGCCGCAGCACCCGCCCGACCGCATCCATCGATACCGTGGCCGGCTCGCCCGCCACCAC
>JBGSNW010000195.1:0-1691 GCA_041739435.1 Burkholderiaceae bacterium | reverse complement strand
TGGCCGGGCTGGCGGCCGACTGGAGCGACGCCAGCGTCACCGACCTGCAGCAGGCGCTGCAGTCCATGCGCACGTCGTCCCTCAAGCTGCGCCAGCAGGCTTACCACGCGCTGCACGACATTGTGGGGAGCGCCTATTTTTCCCACCCCGGCACCTGGCCCCGGCTCGGCTACCCCGGGCCGGTGCCGGTGTGACCACGACCCGGTCCGTGCGGTCTTCAAAGCGCCAAGAACAAGGGATTTCTCACCGATGAGCAATGTGCATGACCCGATCCACGCCGGCCTGGCGCGCGGCTGGAAAGTACTGGGCGGCGCCCACGGCCCATTGCCCGAACGCATCCGGTGCGACGTGGCCATCATTGGCTCGGGCGCGGGGGCTGGCATCAGCGCCGAAATTCTGGCGCGAGCCGGGCTCAACGTGGTGATCGTGGAAGAAGGGCCGCTCAAGAGCAGCACCGACTTTCACCAGCGGGAATCCGACGCCTACCCGCAGCTCTACCAGGAAAGTGCCGCGCGCAAAACGGCCGACAAGGCCATCAACATCCTGCAAGGCCGCTGCGTGGGCGGCTCCACCACCGTCAACTGGACCAGCTCGTTCCGCACGCCGACGGCCACGCTCGAATGGTGGCAGCGCCACTACGGCCTGATCGACTACCACCCCGACGCGCTGGCGCCCTACTTCCAGCAGGCCGAGATGCGGCTCAACATCACGCCCTGGCTGTTGCCGCCCAACGAAAACAACGACATGCTGCGCCGCGGCGCGGGCAAGCTGGGCATTGCCGCGGCCGCCATTTCGCGCAACGTCAAAGGCTGCTGGAACCTGGGCTCGTGCGGCATGGGCTGCCCGACCAACGCCAAGCAGTCCATGCTGGTCACCACCATCCCCACGGCGCTGGACCACGGCGCCACGCTGCTGGTGCAAACGCGGGCCGAGCGCTTCGAGCTGGCGGGCGACAAGGTCGTTGCACTGCAATGTTTTGACTCAAAACAGGGCTTATCCCCCGCAGATAGGTCAAAGTTTGCTACTAAAATTGAAGCAAAACACTATGTGCTGGCCGCAGGGGCCATCAACTCGCCCGCGGTGTTGCTGCGCAGCGGGGCGCCCGATCCGCACCAGCTGCTGGGGCGACGCACCTTTTTGCACCCCGTCGTGCTGTCGGCCGCCGTCATGCCCGAGCCCGTGGGCGCCTGGCAGGGCGCGCCGCAAACGCTGTACACCGACCACTTCCTCGAAACCCAGCCGATCGACGGCCCCATGGGCTACAAGCTGGAGGCGCCGCCCCTGCACCCGGTCATCTTCGCCAGCACCGTGCCCGGCTACGGTCAGGCGCAGGCGGCGTTGCTCGGGCAGTTTCCGAACACCCATGTGCTGCTGGCACTGCTGCGCGACGGCTTCCATGCCGAATCCCCGGGCGGCAGCGTCAGCCTGCGCAGCGACGGCTCTCCCCTGCTCGACTACCCGCTGACCGACTACGTCATGGACGGCGCGCGCCGCGCCCTGCTCAGCATGATGGAAATCCAGTTTGCCGCCGGTGCCCGCCAGGTGCTCCCGCTGCACGAAATGGCGCAACCCTACACCGCCTGGAGTCAGGCGCGCGACGCAGTGCAAAGCCTGCCCATGAAACCGCTGCTGACCAAAATGGTGAGCGCCCACGTCATGGGCGGCTGTGCCATGGCCGGCAGCGAACGCCA
>JBGSNW010000182.1:0-2376 GCA_041739435.1 Burkholderiaceae bacterium | reverse complement strand
GGGCATCGGCACCGTGCTGGAAGACGACCCGCGGCTGGACGTGCGCCTGGTGAACACGCCACGCCAGCCCCATCTGGTGGTGGTCGACAGCCGCCTCGAAACCCCGCTGGACGCCAGGCTGTTCATGCCAGAGCGGCGCCTGTGGATCTATGCGGCCGCGCCGGACGAAGCCCGGGCCGCCGCGCTGGCGGCCCGTGGCGCTGAAGTGATCCTGATGCCGGGCGCTGGTGGCAAGGTGGATCTGGCGGCCATGCTGCAAGACCTGGCCCGCCGCGAGGTGAACGAACTGCACGTCGAAGCCGGTCACAAGCTCAACGGCTCACTGATCCGGGAGGGCCTGGTCGATGAACTGCTGGTCTACCTGGCGCCCAAATTGATCGGCCAGGGCCGCGACATGGCCAGTTTCGGCCCTTTGAGCGCGTTGACGCAGGCCGTGCCGCTGGATTTCAGGGACATCGAGCGCGTGGGCGACGATCTGCGCATCGTGGCGCGCCTTCGCGGACGCGACGTTTTTTAAGCCCCCGGCACGGGCGGTTGCGCCGGTTTTCGGGCGCTGTTCAAACCCGAATTCAGGGTTTGCCCGGACCTCAGGCCCAATCCCTGCGAAAATACGGCCATGTTCACCGGAATCATCACCGGCGTGGGGCGCATCACCGCCCTTCACGCCCTGGGAAGCTCTTTATCGTTTGGCAAACGTCTGACCGTTGCCGCGCCCGGTGCTTATCTTGACGACGTGGGCCTGGGCGACAGCATCGCCCTCAACGGTGCCTGCATGACCGTCACTTCACTGGACCTCGCCAACAGCGCGTTCACCGTCGACGTGTCGGCCGAATCACTGGCCTGCACCTGCGGGCTGGACGCGCCCGGACCGGTCAACCTCGAGAAGGCGCTGCGTGCGCACGACCGGCTGGGTGGCCACATCGTTTCGGGCCATGTGGACGGCGTGGGCACCGTGACGCACTTTGAACGCGCGGGCGAAAGCTGGTCGCTGCACGTCATGGCGCCGCCCGATCTGGGCCGGTTCCTGGCGTTCAAGGGCTCCATCACCGTCAACGGGGTGAGCCTGACCGTCAACCGCGTCACCGACACACCCGACGGGTGCGAAGTCCGCATCAACCTGATTCCCCACACCGTGGACCACACCGCACTGGGCGCCCTTCGATCCGGCAGCCGGGTCAACCTCGAGATTGACCTGATCGCGCGCTACGTGGAGCGCATGCTGGGCGGCCACGCGCCCCAACCCCTGAAAGCCTTGGCATGAAATCCCCCTCACCTGTCCCGATCTCCCCGGTAGAAGACATCGTGGCCGAGCTGCGCGCCGGCCGCATGGTCGTCCTGATTGACGAGGAAGACCGCGAAAACGAAGGCGACCTGGTGCTGGCGGCCGACCACGTCACGCCCGACGCCATCAACTTCATGGCACGTTTCGGCCGTGGACTGATCTGCCTCACCCTCACACGCGAGCATTGCGAACGGCTGCAGTTGCCCCCCATGGCCACCCGCAACGGCACCAAACACGCCACCGCGTTCACCGTTTCCATTGAAGCGGCCGAGGGCGTGACCACCGGCATCTCGGCCGCCGACCGGGCCCGCACGGTGCAGGTGGCCGTGGCCCGAAGCGCCCAACCCGACGACCTGGTGCAAGCCATTTTGAAACGGCGTGGCGGCGAACTCATCAACCTGGACAAGGCTTTGCTATGGAGCGAACCCCTGGCGCGCGGCTGGAACGTTTACCTCAAAGCTGTGCGTACCGACCTGCCTACCAGCTGGAAGCTGCGCGAGCTGGGCATTTGCACCGTCGCGCTGCTGACAGGCGCAGCGTACGAATACCACCACCATGCGCCCGATTTTTTAAAAGCTGGCGGCACGCAGGCTGAGCTGGACGCCTTGCAGCTGGTTTGCGCAGCCTATGCAACAAATACGGCCATAGCCTCATCACATCAGGCGCTGGCTGCTGTTGAAAGCATCGTGATTCAATACGCTGCGCAAATGACCTTGGACGTCAAAGTCACCGACGAGGTGTTTGCGCAACTTAAAGCTAACTTCGACACCACCCAAATCGTCGAGCTGACAGCCGCTATTGCCACTTACAACATGGTGGCCCGGTTTTTGGTGGCGATGGGGGTGTCGCCTGAAATTTAGGCCAGAAGTGTTTAGAGACAACGCTACAAGCTATATAGAGATACCGCAGCCCTCCTCTTTTCAAGCAGGGGCCACGGATCTGGCTTTGCCAGTCCGTAGGCTGTTACCTGCGGCTCCGAGCCTGCTTGAGCAGGTTTGGACAGGCTACAGAAGCGAAGCCTCTGGCAAGCGGCGGCCTGCAAGGTCCAGCGGCCTCCTCGGGAGGCAGGGAATGGCGCCAAGCGAATGACCGTC
>JBGSNW010000174.1:0-8559 GCA_041739435.1 Burkholderiaceae bacterium | reverse complement strand
GGCAACGCCGCGGCCGCCACCGCCGACAAGGGCCACAACGTGGTGGAGGCCGCCGGCCAGCAGCTCGCGCTGCTGCTGCAAGAGGTTTCGCAACTTCCGTTGTCCACGGTGCTTGCGCGCTGAAGTCCGGCGCCCGCGCTGCGGGCCCGGCACGTTTCAACGCCCGAAATGTCCCTGAAAACCCCGGCTTTTTGCGGGCATCGTGCGTCATTTTGTTGTTCGGCAGCGACGCCAGAAATTTCCCGCCAACTCCCGTGAATTGCTTCACGGTGATTTCGCAACCCCCTGCCTACACTGGTCCAAACAGCAGGGGTGCATCATGGGTTTCGATTTCAAGACAAGGGCGACGTCAACGCACGGACCGGCGACGGGCCTGCAATCGGTGGTCGACGGTCTGCTGGAACGTTTTGCCTGGAAAGATCCTTCGCGTCGGCCGCTGCCCTTGCCGCATCAGCCCGCCCCCACGCCAGACCTCCAGCGGCTCGACCCCGACCAGCGCGTCCGCGCCATTGGCGAGTGGTGAGCGCGCGGCATCAATACGACTTGTAGGGCAGGAACTTCCCCGACAGAACCACGTTGACGCGGTCGCCCTTGGGGTCGGCCTGGCGCTCGATGTTCATGCTGAAGTCGATGGCGCTCATGATGCCGTCGCCAAACTCCTCGTGAATCAGCTCCTTGATCGTGGTGCCGTACACGTTGACGATTTCATACCAGCGGTAGATCAACGGATCGGTGGGGACGGCGCTGGGCAGCGAGCCTTTGTAGGGCACCACCTGCAGCCACTTGATTTCCTCGGCGCTGAGGCCAAAGATCTTGCCCACGACCTTCGCCTGCTTTTCGTCAAAGGTCATCTGCCCCAGGCAGCCGGCCGTGACCCATTCGGCCGACAGGCCGACTTTTCGGGCCACGTCGGCCCACTTGAGGCCTTTGGCCACCTTGGTGGCAATGATTTTTTCGGTGACGTCGTTGCGGTTCATATAGTCTCCATGAAGTGGAACGGTTGAGAAAAAGCGAAAGATCGGGTTGACGGGATGGTGCGCAGCGGCGCGGCTCTTTTGCCCCATGGCATCGGTGGCCAGGGTGGCGATTTCGGGCGAGATGCGCCACCCCTCCTCAATGGGCAGCGGCACGCGTGACGAGGAAGTCGACGATGCCGTTGCGCAGTTCGTAGTAGCCCGGCAGGTGGTGCAGGCCCGCGCGCTGGCGGTCGCGCGGCAACGGGTTGGTGACGACTTCAGAGATTCCGCCAGGAACATAGCCCGCCGGTGTTTCCCGGCCATTGCGCATGAGCAGGATGCGGTCGGCCAGCAAAATGGCTTCGTCCACGTCGTGGGTGATCATGAACACGGTCTGGTGGGTCTCGCGCACGATGGCGATCAGCTCGTCCTGGATCGTGCCACGCGTCAGCGCGTCAAGTGCGCCAAAGGGCTCGTCCAGCAGCAGCATCTTGGGGCTGATGGCAAAGGCCCGCGCAATGCCCACGCGCTGCTTCATGCCGCCCGAGAGCTGCGCGGGCTTTTTGTCGATGGCCGGGGTCAGCCCGACCATCGCCACGAACTTTTCCACCTGTGCATTGACCTGTTCCCGCGTCCAGTCGGGCCAGCGCGAGCTGACGGCGAACGCTATATTGCGCCGCACCGTCAACCACGGCATGAGGGCGTGGCTCTGGAACACCACGCCGCGCTCCAGGCTGGGCCCGACAACCTCGCGCCCGTCCATGAAGACGTGCCCGGACGTGGCCGAGTCCAGGCCTGCCAGCACATTCAGGATGGTGGTCTTGCCACAGCCCGAATGGCCGATGATGCAGACGAATTCGCCTTTGTCGATGCTGAAGAAAACGTCGGAAAACACCGGCTTGGCCGGCGCGAAGGCTTTGGCCAGCGCCTCGATTTTCAGGAAACCTTGCATGGGTTGAGCTTTCACGGAACATGTGTCCGCCGTTCGATGGTCCAGGTCAGTCCACATACGTCACCATCCGTTGAAGGCGGGCAAACATCAGGTCCAGCAGCATGCCCATGACACCGATGACGCCGATGGCAAACAGCACGTTGGTCAGCGACAGGTTGTTCCATTCGTTCCACACGAAGTAGCCAATGCCGGTGCCGCCCACCAGCATTTCGGCCGCCACGATCACGAGCCAGGCGATGCCCATGCTGATGCGCATGCCCGTGAGGATGGTGGGCGCCGCGGCCGGCAGGACGACGCGCAAGGCCTTGCGCAGGGGGCGCACCTCCAGCGTGGCGGCCACGTTGAGCCACTCGCGCCGCACGGACGCCACACCAAAGGCGGTGTTGATCATCATGGGCCAGATGGAACAGATGAAAATCACAAAGATGCCGGAGGCCGACGAGTCCTTGATGGTGTAGAGCGCCAGGGGCATCCAGGCCAGCGGACTGATGGGCTTGAGCACCTGGATGAACGGGTCGAGGGCGCGGTGGAGCAGTGGCGACATCCCGATCACGAAGCCGAGCGGCACCGCCACCACGCAGGCCAGCACAAAACCCAACCCCACCCGCGCCAGCGAATAGCCCAGCTGGATCAGGATGCCCTTGTCGTTCGGACCGTTGTCGTACAGCGGGTTCGACAAATGTTTCCAGATGGCGCTGGCCATCAACCCCGGCGTGGGAAAGCCGCTGGTTTTGGTGGCCCCCGGGTCCTTGCCGAGCATCTTGAGGTATTCCACCTGCTCCGCGGAAAGGTTTGCTGTGCTGGCGCTGGCCGCTGAAGGCAAGGTGGCCAGCTGCCATGCCCCCAGGAACAGAAGCAGCAGCGCAACCGAGACGGTCAGCGCGCGGAGTCGGAGTGACGCGACCATGGCTCAGGCCGCCTTGCGGATGGAAAAACTTTTGAGATACTGGTCGGGGCTGGCCGGGTCGAAGGTCTTGCCCATGATGGTGAACTTGGGATAGGCCCCGTCGGGGACTTTCTGATCGAGTTGCCCCATGTGCTTTTTGGCGTCGGTCAACAAGAACACCTTTTCGGCGATCTGCTTGTAATTGACGTCGCCCTTGACGTAGCCCCAGCGTTTCATCTGGGTGAGCATCCAGACCGCCATGCTCTGCCACGGGACCGGATCGAAATCGGCGCGATCCGGGACGTTCTTGATGTTGCCCAGGCCATCGGCAAATTTCCCGGTCAACACCTGGGCGACCACGGTTTCCGGCTGGTTCAGGTATTGCGCGGGCGAAATCACCTTGGCGATCAGTTCGCGGTTTTTGGCATCGCGTGCCATGGCCGCGGCCGTCAGCACGGCGCGGTAAAGGGCGGCAAAGGTGTTTGGATTCTTCTGGATGAATTCGGTGGACGAGCCGAACGCGCAGCACGGGTGCCCGCTCCAGAGGTCGCGCGTCAGGATGTGCAGGAACCCCACCTCGTCGTACACGGCCCGCTGGTTGAAGGGGTCCGGCCCGAGGTAGCCGTCGATGTTGCCGGCGCGCAGGTTGGCGACCATTTCAGGGGGCGGCACCACCCGGATCTGGATGTCGGTGTCGGGGTTCAGACCGGCTTCGGCCACGTAGTAGCGCAGCAGGAAGTTGTGCATGCTGTATTCAAACGGCACCGCGAACTTGAAGCCCTTCCACATTTTGGGGTCGCGCTTGTCCTTGTGTTTGTTGGCCAGCGTGATGGCCTGGCCGTTGGTGTTCTGGATGGTGGCGACGTTCATGGGCACCGGGTTGGAGCCGACCCCCATCGAAATGGCCAGGGGCATGGGCGACAGGAAATGGGTCGCGTCGTATTCCTTGTTGAGCATCTTGTCGCGGATCAGCGCCCAGCCGGCCGTCTTGACCACATCCACGGTCAAGCCCTGCTTGCTGTAGAACCCCAGGGGATGCGCCATGATGAGCGGCGTTGCACAGGTGATGGGAATGAAACCGATCTTGAGATGGGTTTTTTCCAGGGCGCCCCGTTCCTGTGCCATGGCCTGCAGACTGCTGACGGGCAAGACCGTGGAGATGGCCGCCATGGCTGTGCCCTTGCCAACGGCGCGCAGGAAGCGTCTGCGCACAGCGTCCTGCGGGAACAGTGCCTTGACCAGGGTGGCTTCAAGGAACTCGTTGCTGTAGGCCTCGAACTCATCGGTCAGGCTGCGCCGGCGAAGTTCGACCGCGGCGGCATCGGCTGAAACCTCGGCATGGTGGTCCGCGACGGAATGGTCGCGACCGCAACTGCACCGCATCATCAGGGGGCGGTTGGCATCGTAGGGAGAGAAAAAGTTGGACATGGCGCACCTCGGCAGGATGAAGATGTGTTCACCCATGCAAGCGCCGCGCCCGATTCGCCGTGTTGGCACAGGCGTGCCACAAATGACGCACGTTCTGTCGAGTGCGTGTCAGGCCAGCCCTACAAAAGATGGCCCACGCGAATCGCGCAGATGCCTTTCGGCGTACAGCGTGAGCTCCACATCGTTCTTGGTGCCGGTTTTTTCCAGGATGCGCGCCCGGTAAGTGCTCACGGTATTGGGGGCGATGTGCAGCAATGCACCAATTTCGCTCACGGTTTTGCCGACGGTCAGCAGTCTGAACACCTGATGTTCGCGGTGTGAGAGGGCGTCGGTCCCGATTTTGACGGGGAGTCCGCCCAGGGATTGGGCCAGGGCTTCGGCCGTGGCGGTCGTGACGTGCACGCCCCCGGCCGCCACTTTGCGCACCGCCGCCACCATGTCGTCGGGGTCGGCGCTCTTGTTCAGGTAACCCGCCGAGCCCAATTTGATGCAACGTGCTGCGTATTGCCGCTCCGGGTACGTGCTGAGCATGAGCACCGGCAGGGTGGGCCATGCCTTGCGAAGGGCTTGCAGAACATCCAGCCCGTCGCGGTCGGGCATGGCCACATCGAGCAACACCACGTCCAGCCCCTCGGGGCCGCTCAGCGACTGGACGGTTTCGAGGACTTCCGGCCCGGTGGCGGCTTCGGCCCGGACTTCGATTTCGGGGGCATCCGCCAGCACCTGCTTGAGGCCTTCGCGGACGATCCGGTGGTCGTCGCCGATGAGGACCCGGATGCGCCTGTTATTCATCGGACAATGGCATGTGGAGTTCAAACAGGGAGCCCTTTCCGACGGCGCTCCTGATCTCGATGCGCCCGCCAAAGTGGCGAGCCCGCTCGCGCATTCCCATGACGCCGTAGGCCTGCGGCGCATCAAAAGCTTCGGGTCGTGCGCCGCGACCGTCGTCCCGTACCGACACGGTGAGGTGGCCGGCGGACCCGGCGATGCGGATGCTCAGGTTGCGAGCCTGCGCATGCCGACCCACGTTGGACAACATTTCCTGAAAAATCCGGAACACCGCCATGGACTTTGACGCGTCCGGTTCGGCTGCATCGTCCATTTCCATGCACCAGTTCAGGGCGAGTTCCGCGGATTGCGCGAATTCCTGGGCTTGCCATTCCAATGCGGCCCACAGTCCCTGATGGTCCAGAATGCTGGGGCGCAGGTCATTGATGATGTGACCCACGTTATTGACGGCGCTCTCGATCAGCCGGCTCATGTTCTGGCATTTGCTGCGCATGCGCTCGCGCATGTCCTGCGCGGCCAGCGAGTCCCGGGTCTGCTGCTCGGCCAGTCGCTTGTCCAGCCAGTTCACGTCCATCTTCATGGCGACCAGCAGGCTGCCGAGCTCATCGTGGACCTCGCGGGCGATCCGGTTGCGCTCTTCTTCCCGGACTGTTTCGGAGTAGGCAGACAGCTTGCGCAATTGGGCCAGGGCATCCGACAGCGCCTGTGTCCGCTCGGCCACGCGCAGTTCCAGCCCGTCGTGGGCTTGCCGAAGGGCGTCGGCTGCCTGCTTGCGCTCCGTGATGTCCACAAAAGTAATGACGGCGCCACGCACCTGCGCCCCGTCGAGAATCGGATAGCTGGAGTATTCGACCGGGAAAGAGGTGTGGTTGCGACGCCAGAATACCTCGGAGTCGATTCGGCACGGCAGGCCTTGGCGGAAGGCGTTGAAGATCGGGCAGTCGGTGTCGGGGTAGGGGGAGCCGTCGGAATGCGAATGGTGGGTGAGGTGATGCATGTTCAGGCCCAGCACCTCGCCAGGTTCGAAGCCCAACATGCGCGCGCCCGCCCGGTTGATGAACATGCAATGACCTTCCAGATCAATGCCGAAAATTCCCTCGCCGGTGGATTCGAGCAGCAGGCTGAGCGGGTGTTGCCATGGGGAGCTGGGTGCCCCTTGGGACAGGCATGGCAATGCCAGGTCATCAACATTCATGACTTGGGGCAAGCAATGGCCATGCCAGCGGGCTGCCCTCGAGGAGAGGCCGTGTCGATCTCGAATTGACGAGGGTCTGGAGGGAAAGCTCCCGGCCTCCGCCGGTCAGCGCTCTCCGATGGCGGGGTCCCAGGGACTGGGCCCGCGGTGGGACAGATCCAGGGGGGTATTGCGGCGACGGGGCATGGGCAGGGGCTCGTGCTCCGGGTCTTGCCAGGCAAAACGCTCGAGCAGGCCCTCGACTTCCAGTTGCAGGGCCTGTGCGGGTGTGATGGGCGTGGTGTGGATTGGTGGCCGTTGCGTCATGAAGGCGTCGCGGAATGGTTCGGGGCAGTCTAGGGAGCCCCGGGGCGCAATGCAGTGACGCAGTTCACAGGAATGGGTTGGAGGAGCCCTGTGGAGGAAGGCCTTTGTATGCCGATGACGGACGCGATGGCGGCGATTTTGTGGGTTGCGGCGATGCAACCTGATGCGTATCGTGCAAATGTCACGCAATTGCCAAGGACTTTGGTGGCGAGCCCTTGTGCCGGCCAGCGCCTCCGCTAGAGTGAATCCTGACGGCGGTGGAGCAGGGATATGACACCTCTACCAGACAGATCGACAGTGGCACGTGTCGACGCCGTCTCCAGTATCCAGCAAGGGCCGCCGCGCGCGGCCCTTGTGTTTTTCAGGCGTACGTCACCCAGTCCCTGAAGCCGGGCGCGTCCAGGTGGGGCAGCGTGTTGTAGGTCAGCAGCATGTGACGCTTGGGGGTGAAGGCGAATTCGGTCACCGCGCTGTTGCGGATGCGCAGGTTCAGATCGATGGTCACCTCGGGTTGCGTGCCCAGCACCTGGCCCACCGCCGTGGCAATCGGCCCGCCGCTGGAGACGATCAGCACATTCTGGCCATGATGCCGGGTGCGGATGTGGTCCAGCGCACCGGTGATGCCGGCCACAAATTCGTTGTAGCTGGGCATGCCGCGCGGGCTGACGGTGCCGGCCATCCATTGCGCGAGGCCGTCGCGCAGCAGCCGGAAATGGTGCCGGTACATCTCGGGCGAGTCGGGTTTTTCCAGCGGGCGCGGGTGCACGGTGGCAATCACCGCGGCGCTGTCGTATTCATTGAGGCCGGGCCAGCGCAAAGGCGGTGGCGGCGCTGGCGTCGTCGGGCCCATGCCTTCGGCGATGCCCTGAAAGGTTTCGGCGTGGCGGCGCAGCGTGCCGGTCAGCACGGCGTCGAACCGCAGGCCTTTTTCGGCCAGGTATTCACCCAGGCGTCGGCTCTGGCGGTGGCCCAGATCGCTGAGCCGGTCGTAGTCGGCCTGGCCAAACGAGGCTTGTCCGTGGCGCACAAGGTAGAGGGTTCCCATGGACGGCATTCTGGCCACGCCGCTGCGCCGGCTTTGTCCCGGCAGCGACTGGAGGCAGCAGCCGGTGCCGGTGCCTGCGGTGCCGGCACACGGGCTCCATTGGCGGAACTCGGCACGAAAAGTGGGGCATATCGACCGGTTGCCGGCGGGTTTCCTGTGCTCCAATGACTGCACTGTGCTGTGGCCGACCCCTTCATGCGTTTTGACCTGCTGACCCTTCTGGTGCTGCGGCTGTGTGTCGACCTGCTGGTCGCAGCCGCCTTTCTTGCGCAATCGCGTCGCCATCCCAGTGTCGGTGGCCCCGGCTGGTGGGCGCTGGCAGCGCTCTTGTCCGCGCTGGGATCGGTCGGGCTGGGCCTGCGCACCGAGGCCCCCGACTGGTTCAGCATCGGTGTGGCCAACACGGCCCTGGCTGCGGGCGTGGTCTTTTCCTGGCTGGGCCTGCGCAGCTACCTGGGGTTTCGCCCGCCCCTGCGCCGGTCCCTGGCAGGTCTGCTGGCTCTGTGGGCGGTGAACGTGCTGCTCTTCACCGTCTGGGATTCCGTACCGGCGCGCCAGTCCGTCTTTTCCCTGGTGAGCATGGGGGTGGGCGCACTGACGCTGCTCGACATCGACCGTTTCGACACGCAGCGCCGTTTCCGCGAACTGCGGGCGCTGCGCTACCTGACCTGGCTGGAATTCGTCTGTCTCGCAGCCTTTGGTGTGGCGATCTGGTTCATGCCGGCCGGCACCAGCCCGTCGCGGCTGAGCAGCCTGGTCCCCGCGCTGTTGCTGATCTTCATGATCGACATCCTGCTGCGCATGGTGATCTACACCTCGCTGGTGACGTTGCGCCTGCAGCAGGACGGCGACCGGACCCGCCAGGCGCTGCAGGTCCGCGAAGCCGACTCGCGCACCCTGATCGAAAACCTCAGTGCCGGCGTCATGGTCTTCCGGCCCGACCAGACGCTCTCCAGCATCAACAGCGCGGCACGCCGCTTTCTGGGCTGGGAGGAGGGCGGC
>JBGSNW010000096.1:0-2317 GCA_041739435.1 Burkholderiaceae bacterium | reverse complement strand
GCGGGCTGCGGTGCGAGCTTGCTTGGGAACGGCCAGGCGCGGCGCGGCGCTCACGCCCGGGCCCACACCACGGCGAAGCGCTCGGCCGGATCGGTCCACAGCGTGACGGCCTGAAAGCCGGCATTCTCCAGCAGCGCGGTGAAATCCGCGGGCGTCCATTTGTAGGAATTCTCGGTGTGAATGCGCTCGCCCGCGGCAAACGTGCGGATGTTTTCCGGCCATGACACCCGCGCGGCGTGCCGGGCCTCCAGGTGCATTTCGATGCGGTTGTGAACCGTGTCGTACAGGGCCACGTGCCGCCAGTCGGCCACACGAAAATCCGTGCCGGCCAGCCGGTTGATGTGCAGCAGCAGGTTTTTGTTGAAGGCCGCCGTCACACCCAGCGCATCGTCGTAGGCGGCTTGCAGCTCCGCGGCGTCCTTGACCAGATCCACGCCGATCAACAGGCCGCTGCCGGGCGCCGGCCCGCAGGCCGCATGCAGGCTGCGCAGGAACGCCATGGCAGCGTGGGGCGTGAAGTTCCCGATGCTGGAGCCCGGGTAGAACAGCAGCCGCGCCGCATCCTCTGCACGCCCGGCTTCGGGAGGCAGCACCAGGCCATTGGAAAAATCGGTGCCCACGCCCACCATGTCGATTCCGGGGTGTTCACGTTGCAGGCGCGTCAGGGCGGCCCGCAGGAAATCGATGGAGATGTCCACTGCCACATAACGGCGAGGCCTCACGGCATTGAACAGGCGTTCGGCCTTGATACAGTTGCCCGCGCCCACGTCAATCAGGGTGGCGTCGTGTGGCAGGTGCTGCGCGATCTCGGTCATGCACGCTGAAAAAATGGCCGCTTCGGTGCGCGTGAGGTAGTACTCGGGCAGTTCGGTGATGGCCTCGAACAGGCGCGAGCCCAGTGTGTCGTAGAGGTATTTCGGAGAGGTATGGGCCCGGGGCGCCAGCAGCCCGCGCAGCAACTCCATGCGGATGGCCGCCGGGTTGTCATGGTCGATCTGGATCAGTTGAGGGGATGTCATGCGCGGATTTTCCTGCGTGCAGCATGCATGGTAGCGATTGCGCGACAACGACTGGCGCGATCGCTGCAACCCCGGGCGACTGGCCTGTGCATTTCGCTGCATATCTGGGACCACGGCGAAAGCGATTAGCATTGGCGAAGTTGCCATTTTCTTTCAGGAGTTTTCGATGTTCCATGCTTCGTTTTCGCGTGCGTTCAAGGCGCTGGTGGTCGGTTCGATGGTCTGCCTGGGCGCCATGGCCCAGGCCCAGCAGGTTTTCAGGATGACGGCCATCCCCGACGAGTCGCCGACCGAGCTGGCGCGCAAGGCCGCGCCGCTGGTCAAATACCTCGAGGGCAAGCTGGGCATGAAGGTCGAGTTCACGCCCGTCACCGACTACGCGGCCTCGGTCGAAGCGCTGGTCAACAAGCAGGTGGACCTGGCCTGGTTCGGCGGCTTCACCTTTGTGCAGGCCAATGTCCGATCCGGCGGCAAGGTGATTCCGCTGGTCCAGCGCGAAGAGGACGAAAGGTTCAAGTCCGTCTTCATCACCACCGACCCGGCGATCAAGGGCCTGGCCGACCTCAAGGGCAAGACCCTGAGTTTTGGCTCGCAGTCCAGCACCTCGGGCCATCTGATGCCGCGCAGCTTTCTGATGCAGGCCAGCATTGACCCCGACAAGGACCTGCGGCGCGTGGCCTATTCCGGCGCCCACGACGCCACCATCGCCGCCGTGGCCGCGGGCAAGGTGGACGCGGGCGCGCTCAACATCTCGGTGTGGGACAAGTTCGTGGCCGACAAGAAAGTCGACCCGGCCAAGGTGCGGGCGTTCTACACCACCCCGCCGTACTTCGACTACAACTGGACGGTTCATGCCGACATGCCCGCCGCCACGCGTGAAAAGCTGGCCAAGGCCTTTCTCGACCTGAGCCGCGACACAGCCCAGGGCAAGGAAATCCTGGAACTGCAGCGCGCAACGCGTTTCGTGCCCACCAAGGCCGACAACTACAAAGGCATCGAGGCGGCCGCTCGCGGCGCCGGGCTGTTGAAGTAATAAGCCAATAAGCCGAAAGCCGGGCGCCACCCGACCCGGTTCCGGTTTGGGGCGGGCGGGCTTGGTTTCTGGCTATTTTAGTATTAAAAATATAGCAAACTAATGCCATATGACGGGGGCTTAGTGCCGTTTTGTTCATGAAATTGAAGCTGGAACACTGCACAGCCCGTCATCCCGCCGCGGCGGCGGCCGCACCCCTGGCGCTGTCGGGTTTGAGCCTGCGCGTGGACGCGGGCGAGCAACTGGCCGTGATCGGCCCCTCGGG
>JBGSNW010000093.1:0-5188 GCA_041739435.1 Burkholderiaceae bacterium | reverse complement strand
GGCCGTTTCGGGCGCCGATGCCGATGCCGCGGCTGTGGCGCTGGAGCAACTTGCCACGGTGACGGCGCCGGCCCCGCAGCCTGAACTGGTCGTGCCCAGTGACTATGAAGAAGACGATCTGCGCGATATTTTCCTGGAAGAGGCCCGCGAAGTGGTGCAGGGTGGACGCGAGGCGCTCGATGGCTTGAGTGAGGCGCCTGCCGATACCGGACTGCAGACCACGCTGCGGCGCGCGTTCCACACCCTCAAGGGCAGTTCGCGCATGGTGGGGCTGAACGAATTCGGTGAAGCCGCCTGGTCCATGGAGCAGCTGCTCAACAACTGGCTGGCCGAACAAAAGCCGATCAGCCGGGCGTTGCACCAGTTGTGCACCGAAGCGTTCGCCGGGTTGGGCGCATGGGTTGAAGAAATTGCGGTTGACCGCGATCAGGCATGGAAGGCCGCGCCGTTCCGTCATTCAGCCGATGCCATGCGGACCGAGAACCGGGTCGAACCGCTGGTGTTGCCCGGTACATCGACCGTGGAAGACCCTCCGTCGCCGCCATTGGCGTCGGACGCCGCTGCTTTCCCGGAATTTGCCGCCTTCGATTTCGCCACCCTGGAAGACGCGAACGCTCCCGCGTCCCTGACGGTGCCGATGGAAATCACCGACATCGATCTGTCCAGCCTGTCCGAACTTTCTTCGACGCCAGCCGATGCCCCGAGCCCGGCGCAGGCCGCGAAGCTGCCGACCATCGACGTGCCCAGCTCGGCACCTCCGTTGGCGCCGATATTCGTTGACTTGCCGGACACTGATTTTGCGCCACCCGTCGATGATGTCGAGGCGATTGATCTCGATCTCTCTTTCGCACAGGACACAACGCCAGCGCCGGTTGCACCAGAGGTGATCGAATCCGAATCGGCCGACGATCAAGTCAAGATCATTGACTCGCTCCGTGTGAATCTGCCGCTGTACAACGTGTACCTGGGCGAGGCCGACGAATGGTCGCGACGCCTGGTCACCGAGCTTGCCGAATGGGCCATGGAACTGCATCAGCCCATGCCCGACAGCGCGATCGCCCTGGCGCACTCGCTGGCGGGCAGTTCGGCAACCGTGGGTTTCACGGCACTGTCCGAAATGGCCCGTTTGCTCGAGCATGCCTTGCAACATGCCCAGGTCGAAGCCAACGGGACACCGCGACAAGGTCGGGTCTTTTCGGCGGTGGCGGAAGATATCCGGCACCTGCTGCACCAGTTTGCGGCCGGATTTCTCAAGGAGCCGAACCCCGAGGTTCTCGAAGCCTTGCGCAATCTGCAGGCCGATGATGCGGCAGACGAGGCGCAGGCCGTGCTGTCCGGACTCCCCGAAGCCGTCGATGCGCACCCCGAGCGCACCGCCCCTCATCTGCACGTTGTATCGGGCAACGGGCAAGCGGACTCCGTGCCGTCAACCCCCGAACCCAATGCGACGGCGCCAGAGCCGTCCACGCCCGTGGTGGCAAGTTACGCCACCTTTTCGGCGCCACAACCGTTCACGCCGACCTCCGCAACGGCGCCCGGTGACCGGACAGCTGATCTTGACGTGGATGACGACCTCGACGCCGTGGACGCCATCGATCCCGACCTGTTTCCGATTTTCGAGGAAGAGGCCGCCGAATTGTTGCCACAGCTGGGCGGTGCGCTGCGCCAGTGGGCCGCGCGACCGGGCAACCTGGGTGCTCGCAACGAAGCCCTGCGCACGCTCCACACCCTCAAGGGCAGCGCGCGACTGGCCGGCGCCATGCGGCTGGGTGAACTTGCGCACCGCATGGAGTCCGAAATCGAGGAAATCGGCCACGATGACCTGATAGCCGCCCAGATTGAACCGTTGCTGGGTCGCTTTGACACGCTGCAGGCCAATTTCGACGGCCTGCGGATTGGTGCCGACGCCCCTGCGTCCGACGTATCGCCACAACCCGAATCCGCCGTGGTGGACGAGGCTCCGGTGGTCTCGGGCGGCTCGGTGGAGGCCGTGCCCGGCGAAGCGGACAAACCCGCCACCCGGACCGAAATTGCATTACCTGCCCAGACGGTCCTTGCGCCGCTGCGTCAGGGCCACCAGCAAGCCGTGCGCGTTCGCTCGCACCTGCTCGACAGGCTGGTCACCCAGGCTGGCGAAGTGATGATCACACGGTCGCGCCTGGAGGCCGAGCTGGGTCAACTGCGCGGCTCGCTGGGCGATCTCACCGGTAACCTGGACCGCTTGCGCAGCCAGTTGCGCGACATCGAACTGCAGGCCGAAACCCAGATGCAGTCGCGGCTGGCGCAGGCCAAGGACTCGCAGCAAGGGTTTGATCCGCTTGAATTCGACCGCTTCACGCGTGTGCAGGAACTCACCCGCATGATGGCCGAGTCGGTCAACGACGTCGCCACCGTGCAGCGCAACA
Organism: Burkholderiaceae bacterium; assembly: GCA_041739435.1. GTDB lineage: Bacteria > Pseudomonadota > Gammaproteobacteria > Burkholderiales > Burkholderiaceae_C > PHCI01. The sequence goes on along the minus strand of JBGSNW010000093.1, from coordinate 2,783 downwards.
TTCAGCGAACCGTCGAGGCGACCGAGGACGATCTCAACGCCCAGGCGCGGCAGACCCGCGAGCTGCAGCGCGATCTGCTGCGCACCCGCATGGTGGAATTCGAAGGCATCTCCGAGCGCCTGTACCGGGTGATACGCCAGGCGGCCAAGGACACAGGCAAGCAGGTCAAGCTCGACATCACCGGCGGGTCCATCGAAATGGATCGTGGCGTGCTCGACCGCATGACCCCCGCGTTCGAGCACCTGTTGCGCAACTGCGTGGCCCATGGCATTGAAGACCCGCAGCAACGCACCGCCGCCGGCAAGGACGCGATTGGCACCATTACCGTGGACCTGCACCACGAAGGCAATGACGTGGCCATTGCCTTCACCGACGATGGTGCCGGCTTGAACCTGCCCCGCATCCGTGAAAAGGCGGCCGCGCTGGGCCTGCTGGAGTCCGGCCACGATCTCAGCGACACTGACGTTGCCAACCTGATCTTCCTGCCGGGCTTTTCCACCGCGGCCGACGTGACCGAACTGGCTGGGCGTGGCATCGGGATGGATGTCGTCCGCGCCGAAGTCAACGCGTTGGGTGGGCGCATCGAAACCTCCACCGAGGCGGGTCGGGGCACCACCTTCCGAATGGTGCTGCCGCTGACCACGGCGGTTACCCAGGTGGTGATGCTGCGGTTTGGCACCCAATCGATCGGGGTGCCGTCCAACGTGGTCGAGATCGTGCGCCGCGCACCCGCCAAGGAAGTCCAGCAGGCCTACAACAGCGGCACGCTGGACTACAGCGGCGAGTCGGTTCCGTTTTTCTGGGCGGGCGCGCTGCTGCAGGCATCGCAGCGCAGCACCGAACTGCACGGCAAGACCTTGCCGGTGGTGGTGCTGCGCAGCGCGGCCCAGCGCGTGGCGTTGCACGTGGACGAAGTGCTGGGCAACCAGGAGGTGGTGGTCAAGAACCTTGGTCCGCAGCTGTCGCGGTTGCCGGGTCTGGCGGGCATGACCGTGCTGGCGTCGGGTGCGGTGGTGCTGATCTACAACCCCGTGGCGCTGGCGTCGGTCTATGGAGCACAGGCGCGCAGCCTGAGCGCTGACCATGCCCAGCCTGACATGCTGGGCGGAGTTTCGGTGCCGGTGGCGGACGGTGGCGTGCTGGCGGCGGGTGCGCCGTCGCAGGTGCCGCTGGTGATGGTGGTGGACGACTCCATCACCGTGCGTCGCGTCACACAACGGCTGCTGCAGCGCGAAGGCTATCGTGTTGTGCTGGCGGCCGATGGCCTGCAGGCGCTCGAACGCCTGCAGGACGAACGACCGGCGGTGGTGTTGTCCGACATCGAGATGCCGCGCATGGACGGCTTCGACCTTGCCCGCAACATCCGCGGCGACCGCAAGTTTCAGGACCTGCCGATCATCATGATCACTTCGCGCATCGCGACCAAACACCGTGACCATGCCATGGAACTCGGTGTCAATCACTACCTGGGCAAGCCGTATCCCGAGGACGAGCTGCTCAGCCTGGTGCGGCGCTACACCCACGCCGAATTACAGGCAATTTAGGCCCTTTGCCCCCGTCTAGAGGTCGAAGTTTGCTATATATAAAATAGCAAAATAGACCGGCATGGGACCGTCATCAGATTGACGCGGGCGCCTCGCGTCAATCCGGGGCGGCTTTGCGCCGGACCACCGCGTAACGCGCCAGTGTTTTCAGGCGCGCCGCGTCGTGCGCCACCAGTGGCCGCGGGTAGTTCGAGCCCAGCGCCACGCCTGCCGCCGCCAGATCCACCGGGCTGGCTTCCCAGGGCGCATGGATCGCGGTGTCGGGCAGGCTGCCCAGCTGTGGCAGGTATTTGCGGATGAAGCGGCCCTGCGCGTCGAACTTGCGGCTCTGGCTGACGGGGTTGAAGATACGGAAATACGGCTGGGCATCGCAGCCACTTGAGCTGGCCCACTGCCAGCCCCCGTTGTTGGACGCCAGGTCAAAATCGTTGAGCTTTTCGGCAAAGTAACGCTCGCCCCAGCGCCAGTCGATGCCCAGATCTTTCACCAGGAAACTCGCTGCCACCATGCGCAGGCGGTTGTGCATGTAGCCCGTCTGGTTGAGCTGCGCCATGGCGGCGTCCACCAGCGGGTAGCCGGTGTGGCCTTGGCACCAGGCCTCGAACAGTGCCGAGGCGTGTTTGCCGTGTTCCCAGTGAATGGCGTCGTATTCGGGCTTGAAAGCCTTTTCGGCAACGCGCGGGTGGTGGTGCAGGATCTGCGCGTAAAAATCGCGCCAGATCAGTTCGCTGAGCCAGACCGCCGCGCCTTCGTTCCCCTGAAGCGACCGCGCATGCGCCAGACGGGCCAGACGCCGAACCGACACCGTGCCAAACCGCAGGTGCACGCCGAGGTAACTGGGCCCCTTGACGGCGGGAAAGTCGCGCGTCAGGTGGTAGTGGTCGATGCGGCCCAGAAAATCGTCAAGCACAGCGGCGGCGCCGGCCTCGCCGACGGGAATCTTCAGGGCGGTCAGATTGGTGGGCTCAAACCCGATTTCGGCCAGTGCTGGCACTTCCTGACGCAGCGCGGGCGGTCGGGAGGTCAACGCGGAGCCATATTTTTTGACCGGATACGGCTGGAGGAAAAACGCGTCAACCTTGCGCAGCCAGGCGTTCTTGTAGGGGGTGAAGACGCCATAAACCGTGCCACCCTGCGTCAACAGTTCGTCACGCTCAAAAATGACGTGATCCTTGGCGGTGTGAAAGGCGATGCCGGTGGCGGCCAGCGCGCCCAGCACCCGCGCGTCGCGCGCCCGGG
>JBGSNW010000088.1:0-5656 GCA_041739435.1 Burkholderiaceae bacterium | reverse complement strand
CGGTCTTGCCCGGGGCGGCCTGCACCAGCGTGAAGCTGAAACGCCCGGTGTCGACATCGACCGGCGCCGAGGCAGTTTCGATCGTCGGCCCACCCGACAGCACCTGCGTGGCCCGCACCGTGGCCGAGGTGGGCGTGACGGTGCCGGTCACCGTGCGCGACGCCGAAAGCACCGGATTGATCGCCGTGGCCGTGCCGTTGACCGTGGTCACGGTCGCGGTGGTCACGGGCACGCTGGTCATGACCGAGGTGGCGCGCCCGGCGGCGGTGACCACGAGGTCGTAGCGGCCCACCGGCACCGGGAACAGCACAAAGGTGCCCGAGGCGTCCGGCACCGTGGCCTTGACCGGGATGCCGTTGAGCTGCAGTGACACCAGCGTGCCGGTGTTGGCGATGGCCGGCGCCACGTGGCCCACCACACGCTGACCCGCATCGCTCAGCCGCGGGATCACGCGGATCACGGGCTTGAGGTTGAAGCGGCCCGAGTTGCCGCGTGGCACCACCGACTGGCAGGCGTCAAAGTCGATCACGAAGTCGGCCAGTTGCCCGGCCGGCACGTCGATGTCGACGTTGAGCTTGAGGCCACTTTGTGCGCCGCTGGGGGTGTCCAGCGCGGTTTCGGTGCCGCCCGTGGGCACCACCGAGTTGGCCAGCGGCGCGGCCGGGCCGTTGGTGGCCAACACCAGGCGCAGCTGCGTGTACTTGCCGGCGGGCAGCGAGGTCTGCCCCAGCTCTTCGAGCACGCCGTTGGTCAGCGTCAGCAGATCGACGCGCTTCTCGGGCGCCAGCACCACCTCGGACCAGCCGGCGTCGCCGTCGGCGGCCGTGACGCTGGCATGCACGCGGACCTTCTGAATGGTGATGTTCACCTGGTCGTAGCCACAGGATGGCGCGTCGGTGACGGCAAAACGCAACGAGCCAATGGGCGCGCCTGTGCCACCAATGCCGCCCCCACCGCCACACGCGGCAAGAACCAGGGCGATGACCACGCAGACCCCCATGCCCATCCGCTGGAGTTTTTGTTTCATCATTTCAACCCTCCCGTCAAACCGGCGCCCGCAGACGTTCTTCGAAATAGTAAATGCCCACGCCCACGCGGGCGCGCTCCCCCTCCCTGCCACCCGCCTCGCCGGAGGCGGGTGCGTCGATGTCGTGCTCGGCCAGCCAGCGATCCAACTTTTCCAGCAGCGCCTGGGATTGCACGGCGCTGAGCTTGCGGAATGCGGGCAGCGCGCCGACGTCCATGCTGTGGTACATGACCTTGCGCTGAAACCGGGGGTCCGTGGCGCCGTGCTGCAGGTTGTGGTCGATGGTGGTGACCAGGTCGGCCACGTCGGCGCCGAGGATGGCGAGTTTGTCTGCGCTGCCGGTCTGCGGCACGTAAGCGCGCGTCAGCAGTTCGATGCGCCCATCATTGCCTCGCTGCACCGCACCCACCCGCAACAATTCGTCCAGCATGGCACGCACCGGCATGTCGCCACTGTGGCGCCTTACCAGTGCGGCAAAACTCACCTCGCCTTCCACGGCCAGCGTGGTGGGGTTGCCGTGGGCATCGCAGAAGGCAGGATCACGCACCCAGCCGCTCAGCACGCGGGACGCGCGGTTGTAGCGCCCCGCCTCTTCGGCAGTGCCAGGGGCCGGTTCGGCCATGAGCCGCGCCACTTCCTTGCGGTTGAGCCCCGTCAGGATCGAGACGCGCGAGGCCGATGCTTTTTTGTCGGGCAGGGAAAAGTCGGCCAGCGCCACCTCGACATACACGCGGCGCGCCATTTCCTCAAAGGCTGCAATGGGCACGGCGTGCCGCAACAGCAGACGCACCACCGGACGCAACAGACGCCGGACGGCCGCGTTCAAGACGGGGTTGAGGTCAGCGCCATGGCTCATATTTGGGATTATTTTCCCAAATATGCCTTCTGTCAATTGCCCCAAACCCCCCGGATCGAGCGCTTGCGCCACCGGCGCATCCAGAGCCACAGCCCCATCACCGCCACGGTCGCATTGCCGATGGCAAACGCCATCGCAACCGCGTCACGTACCACGGGGCTCCAGGGCGTGATCCATTCAAACTTGTGGAGATAGTCGAATGTCCAGGCTTCCAGGGCGTCGTTCGAACCAAGCCGGGCTGCCAGTGTCGAGGTGCGCAGGTCCAGATAGTCCCGGGGCTGCCCTGGCACTGCATAGTCCACGCGCATGACGGGCAGCCGCTTGAACACAAAGCCGTATTCGCCGTCGAAATGTTTCTGTTCAGAAATGGCCGTCACCGCCCCGGGCGCAACGCCGGCAAATTTCCGGACCAGACTCAGGGCATGTCGCCGCGCCCCATCCTGCAGCTCGGCGCCGTCGCGGGCGCGAACCCAGGCCTGGGCTGTGGTCGACCCCCTGGCATGCCCGGCGGCGGCGTGTCCGGCGTGTCCGCCAGGGTGCGGGTGCGTTGTGGCCACCTCGGTCGGCATGTAGGTGATGCGATACACCGCCTCCCCTTCGATGCGCACTGCGGTAATGTCCTGCACGCCCCCACGGTCCAGCATCTTGAGAAAAGTACCCGGTGGCTCGGGGAAAGCTGCCGCCGCATGGCCGACGTCGCGCAATGGCGTCTCGGGCGGGTCTCGGCCGATTTCGCGCAACAGATGATGCCCGCCGCTGACCCCGAGACACAACGTGGTCACCGCAACACCAATGCCCAGGCGCCGATGCCACCGTTGCAGCGCCAGGCTCGGGGGTCGTGCCGCCGGACCGCACACGAACACCCACACACCCAGCACGCCCGCCAACAAAATGGCGGCGACCAGCGTCGCCATCAACGCGAACCGCAGGCGCGGTTGACTTGCGAGAAATTTCCACGTGTGCAGGTTCGTGAACAGGCGGCTCAGCACCGCTTTCCGGTCGTCTGTCAGGGTGGCCAGGCGTGACGAAGCCGTGTCCACATAGACGCGCATGCCATCGTCGCGCGCGAACCGCACGCGATACACCGGCAGCAGTCGATTGACTTCGCTGTATTCACCATCGAACCGCGTGACCCGTTCGACCGCTGTCACCGCGGATGCGGTATCCCCGAGAAAGTGCCGCGCCAGGTACTGCGCATACACCACGTCACCGTTGTCCAGAACCTGCGCGGTGTTCACGTCCAGGTACTGGAGATCGGAGCGCCCCGGCAGCGTCAGTTGGTAAAAGCTGCCCCGGGGCCAGCTGACAACCCGCAGGGTGTCAACAAAATCCACGCCCGCGCGCGCCATTGCCGCGGCGGGCGCGAGTGCAAGATCGAGCTGCGCCGCGTGCGCTGGCGTGGCCCGCGTGGCCGCAGGCGGCTGCAGCCGGGTCATCACCGGATGCAACACGCCGGACAGGGACCACATCAGCAGTCCGGCGCACGCCACCAGTCCGGCCCAGCGATGCAAGCCTCGAATCCGTTGGCGCGACATCAGAACTTCGCCCGCAGTCCAACCGCAACCTGCCGGGGCGCGCCCACGGTCTGGCTGAATCCGCTGGCCACGTAGCGCTCGTTCAACAGGTTGGTGACGGAGGCCAGCAACTCCAATCCGCTTTGCAGACGGACCGCAACCGAGCTGTCCACCACAAAATGGGCGTCCTGGAGGCTTTCGTTCGAGATGTCCTGGTAGCTCTTGCCCAGCCAGCGTCCACGCAAGTTCCAGCGCGTTGGACCGCTCCCTCCATGGGCCAGCGTGGCGCTGGCCATGTTGCGCGGAGTTCCTTCGGACCGGTTGCCTTTCAGCTCCCCCTGCGTGACCTCGGCGTCGGTGTAGGTGTAGTTGAGCTTCAGATGGACGGCGCGGGTCAGAGGAACGTCCGCCATCAACTCCACGCCCTGGCTGCGGACCTTGGCGACGTTGGCGGCCTCGAAGGTCACCTTGCCGGCGCTGAACCCTGCGAATTCACTGCCGATGAAATTCTTCAGCTCGTTGTAAAAGTAGTTGACCTGCCCCGAGGCTTTCCCGAATTTGAGATCGACCCCCACATCACCCCCCGTGAGCGTTTCCTCCTTCAGGTCCGGATTGGCCCGCCCCCGGAATGTGGGCGTTTCAAAGCCGCGATACCGTTCGGCCAGCGTGGGCGCGCGAAAACCCTGGAATGCCGCCGCGCGAACGGCCACCGGCTCGGCAAGCTGGTACCGTGCAGCCACTCGCGGGCTCCATTTGGTGAAGGACCGGTCGGCAAAACGCTGCGCATTGCCACCGGTGGCGATGCTTCCATCCTCGTCTCGAAAGTGGTCAATCCGCAGGCTGGTCGACACCTCAAACCAGTCGGTCGGAGCGAACCCCGCCTCACCGAACAGACCCAGAGACAGCTGTCGACCTTCGCCCACGATGCGCGCGGCGGCAACGCCCGGGGTATTGAACACGTCCTGGTCGTCCTTGCCGTCGATGCGTCGCCCGTCGAATCCGACACTCAGTCGCGACAGCACTCCGCCAAACAGTCGCGACCACTGCGCGGACAGTCCGGCATCGTTCGAGTGGGTCCGATGTCGGTTCGACACAAAGGAGGTCGCCGGATCAGGAACGCTCACCCCGTCGGTGTCGAAGTTTTCGCGGGCATAGAAGGAACGCAGCGCAAGCGTGGTGCGATTGCCCAGGTCCAGATCCACGCCCGCCGCCAGATCGGACACGCGGGTATCGGCGCGGCTCAGGCGCGTGCCTCCGACGCGTTCCTGGTCGTTGTGCCCCAGCTTGACAAACGCCCGCGCTGCCGGAGAGAGCCTGAAATCCCCGCGAAGCTGCAGGTTCAGGAGTTCGCCGCCCAGGCGTTCATTGACGGGTCGATAAAGCCGTGGCGGCGATGCAAAATAGCCGTCGGTATCCATGTAATTCAGGCTCAGGCCCAGCGCCGCGACTTCGTTGACGTTCGCGCCATAGCTCAGGCTGGCCTGCCGGGTATCCTGTTGGCCGTACTGGAGTTCGGCAACGCCGCCAGGCTGGGGCGCGCGACTCACAATGTTGACAACGCCGCCCATCGCGTTGGAGCCGAACAGGCTTGACGAGGACCCTCTCACAATCTCCACCCGCTCGATCGTGGCCTTGGGCGCGCGGTTCCAGAACACGTTGCCAAAAAAGCCGCCGTTGATCGGCAGGCCATCCACCAACACCAGCGCCCGGGTTGCCGTGTCGCCCACACCCAGGCCACGCATGGCAATCGAAGGGTTGAGCGGAAAGACGGCCGACGCGCTCTCGCCGGGCAACTGGACCCCGGCCACTCCACGCAGGATTTCGTCGATGGTCCGCCCCGCATCGGCCTGCACCTCGCTGCGGGTGAATACGCTTGCGCTGACGGGCAGGCCGTCCAGCGGCTGCTCGGATCGGGTCGCCGAAATCACCACCGGCGGAAGACTGCGCTCCTCCACGGCCGATGCGCCGCCCTGAGCCCAGACCGGAAAGCCGGCCACGACGCCCGCCACCCCCATGAAAACACGGGCAAGCTGCGGCCCGGCTTCGATTTTGAACATACAACTCTCCAAACCATGATGTCGCCCGGGCACGCTGCGCGCACCACGAGCCCATACCGCACGCCAGCGGCGCGCGGAAGAAAAAACTCAGGGTTCAGAACAGAGGAGGGGCGCGGGCCGCCTGCGGCTGCCGCAGGCGCAGGTTTGCCCGGGGCGCGGTGTCGGCGACGGCCGGTGTTGCCACCGCGACGGGATCAAGCGG